>JAFWXB010000301.1 GCA_017523185.1 Lachnospiraceae bacterium
GATGTAATCGAAATCGAAATCTGCTGGTGTAGCTTTAGAGATAGCTGTGTTAGCACGGTCAGAACATCCAACAGCACCACGGATACCATATCCTCTTTCAGTAAAGTTGATACCGTTACGGCAAACACGTCCGATACCATCTGTCTTCATCCATTTAATGAGGGATGTATCAACACCACCCTGAAGGATAAAGTCTTCCATTAACATACCAACTTCGTTGTCTGCGAAAGCTGTGATAACAGCTGTTCTTAAACCGAAGCATCTGCGAAGACCACGAACAACGTTGTATTCGCCGCCGCCTTCCCATGCACGGAACTGTCTAGCTGTACGGATACGTCCTTCGCCTGGATCAAGACGAAGCATAACTTCACCGAGAGATACCGCATCAAATTTGCATTCACTTGCTGGTCTTAAATTTAAATCCATAGTTTTTTCTTCTCCTTTTCTTATAAAAAAAATTGTTTCGCTAGTGCGAAATACTTCTAATATAATTTTACTATCTAAAGAAAATTTGTCAACATCTCTCGTGAAAAAAATTAGACAAATTTACTATGTTCTTCATTTTATACACCTTGTATACAATCAATATGTACAAAAATTTTCGAAAAAAATGAAATTTATAGATTTTTTCTTCGTCAGATTACCGAAATCCTACTTTGACAATTTAAGGATGGAGATGCTTCTTTTAGTTTTTTAAATATTTTATAAAATTTCATAATGCCGAGTGAAAAGATAAAATCAGACTTGAGTGAGATGCAGATTTTATTTAGCAAAATTCATCAATTTTCAAGTTCAAAAAACTTTTAACTCGGCTATTATGAGATTAAGAAGTAAGGGTGAAAATTAGCTCATATGATTTGTTGTTTTGTATTTCCAAAGCATTTCTGCGTGATTTTGTTCTTCAATCTGAATATCTGCAAGCAGTTTACGGATTTTGGTATCTCCAAAAATAAATACATCATTATTGTATTCACCGGAAACGAGTTTTTCTGTTCCGATACAGTCGGTTACTAAGAAACAGTCGTTTTGTTTTTCAGGGGTATTTTCATTTGCTTTATAGGTAGCAGTTGGTTTGTAGTCGCATCCTTTGCTATCATTGCAATCTACGTCGGGTACATTTCCAGTCAATGCTTGAGAGAGAGAATTGTAATGTTCTTGTTCATAGCTAGAGAGCTGTTTGAATATATTTTGCAGTTGTGGGTCGTTCGCTTCTCCTGCATAGCGAGTATATTTTTCAATACAGGATTGTTCTTGTGTCTGTAAATCTTTTAATGCAGCTTCTTCTTTTTGGGTTAAAACCATAATTTTGTTCCTTTGTTATTGTTCTTTCTATAAAAAATATGTGTGAACAATAACATTTCCTTTCCTTTTTTTGTTAGTATTTCTTTTTAGGGTGCAAATTATGCAAACATGGAGTATAATATGAAAATGTTTCAAATGCATAGAGATGGATGCAAAAAGATGATTTTTATATAATACGAAGTAAGATAGCTAACCATCTATAAAAAAGAACGGAGAAAAAATGATAGATAATTTTAAATTAGAACAATTAGTAGAACCTTTGCAAGATTGGTTTCGAAATAATGCGCGTATCTTGCCTTGGAGAGAAAATCCTAAGGCATATTATGTATGGATTTCGGAAATTATGTTACAACAGACGAGAGTAGAGGCTGTAAAGCCATATTTTGAACGATTTATTCGGGAATTGCCGGATGTGAAGGCTTTAGCAGAATGTCCAGAGGATAAACTCTTGAAATTATGGGAGGGTCTTGGCTATTATAATCGTGTACGCAATTTAAAAATTGCAGCAAATCAGGTTATGGAAGAATATAATGGAGAAATTCCTTCAGAATATGAAGAACTTTTGAGGTTGAAAGGAATTGGAAGTTATACGGCAGGGGCTATCAGTTCGATTGCTTTTGGAAAACCTGTTCCAGCAGTGGATGGAAATGTACTTCGTGTGATTTCAAGGGTAACAGCTGATGATAGTGATATTATGAAGCAGAGTGTACGAACACATATGGAAAAAAAATTATATGAATTGATGAATCGAAGTGAGAGAGAAGTGTCGCAGACAAAGATTTTAAAATTCGGTTTATCAGATTTGGAACAAAAAGAGATTGTATTTGGTCAAAAAAATTCACAAGAATATGAGAACAGGGTAATTCCTTTTATATTTAATCAGGCACTTATGGAATTAGGTGCGACGGTTTGTGTACCAAATGGTGTGCCACATTGTGAAGTATGTCCATGGAAGGAATTTTGTGAAGCAAGAAAACAAAATCGTATTTCAGAGCTTCCGGTAAAAACAAAAGCAAAAGCTAGAAGAATAGAAGAAAAAACTATATTTATTATAAAAGACGGAGAAAAAATTGCTTTGCATAAACGAGCAGACGAAGGACTTTTGGCAGGATTATATGAATTACCGAATACAAACGGACATTTGACGGAGGGGGAAGTCTTAGAATATATCAGAAAAAAAGGATATGAACCCGTGCGTATTCAGCAGACTTGTGAGGCAAAACATATTTTTTCTCATGTGGAATGGCATATGAAGGGATATGCCGTATTTTTGCAGGCGAAAGAATATATGGATAGGACAGATGGTTTTATTTTGGAAGAAGATTATGACTCCTACCAAGATGAATGGATTTTTATTGATGTTGAAGACACAAAAGAAAAATATGCTATCCCATCAGCATTTTCAAAGTATACAAAATATTTAAATTTGGTATTGGGAAAAGAAGCCGTTAAAAAATAGGATTTGAATTTTATAATATAAAAAGAAAAGCTGTTCCGAAATCATGAATGATGTCATTCATAACTTTGGAACAGCCTCTCTTAGCTGTCTATAATTTAAAAGGGAGGCCCCACTTTTTTTCGAGTGGGGTATGAAAAAGAAAATTGAGATTTGTTATGGTCTTAGTATAGAAAGCAATTGTGACATCGATATGTGGTTTTTATGATAAATTTGTAAATAATTTGTGAACATTAGCAAATCTTAATAAAAAATTAAACAAATTTTATTCGAAGTACTTGACAAAGTGTGTATAATGGTAGAGGAGTTATCCTCTATAGGAAAAGAGAATATCATTCCAAAAATATAGTGCAAATGATAGTTTATATGTGTAATTAAGAAAGGGTAAGTATGAAATTATTAAGTTTTGCGATTCCGTGTTATAATTCAGAAGCATATATGGAAAAATGTATTGAATCTATTTTACCTGGTGGTGAAGATGTAGAAATTCTTATTGTAAATGATGGTTCAAAAGACCGTACAGCAGAAATTGCAGACAGTTATGCAAAAAAATATCCAACTATTTGTCGTGCTATTCATCAGGAAAATGGTGGACATGGAGAAGCTGTCAATGCAGGGATTCGTAATGCAACCGGTTTATTTTTTAAAGTAGTAGATAGTGATGACTGGGTAGAACCATTAGCATATGAAGCAATTTTATGTAAACTTCGTGAGTTTGCAGGCAGTGATACCAATTTGGATATGCTTCTTGCAAATTATGTATATGAAAAAGAAGGTGCAAAACATAAAAAAGTAATGCGTCAGAAAGGTGTACCACAGGATAAGGTATTTACATGGAGTGATGTACCACATTTCTTTAAAGGACATTATATTTTGATGCATTCCGTTATTTACAGAACAAAGTTATTGCGTGAATGTCAGTTAGAACTTCCAAAACATACTTTTTATGTAGATAACATTTATGTATACAATCCACTTCCATATGTAAAAAATATGTATTATATGGATGTAGATTTTTATCGTTATTTTATTGGTCGTAGTGACCAGTCCGTAAATGAAGCTGTTATGATTCGTCGTATCGACCAACAGCTCAAGGTGAATAAATTAATGATTGACCAATATGATATGTGGAAAATTCCAAATAAGAAATGTCGTCAATATATGCTGAACTATTTGGAAATTATTACCGTTGTTTCGACAACGATGTGTATTCGTTCTGGAACAGAAGAAAATCTACAGAAAAAGAAAGAGTTATGGAATTACATAAAAACAAAAGATATTCGTTTGTATAAAAAACTTCGTAGAGGTATTTTAGGAAATACCATGAACCTTCCGGGAAAAGGTGGTCGTAAAATATCGATAGCTGCATATCAGATTGCACAGAAGGTTATCGGATTTAACTAAGTATATCGTTCACTTCATGAAATAATATGTTATTTTGAACGCAGACAAACAATCCCCCACTTCAAATGCGTGGAGCATTAAGTGGGGGTAAGTGGGGGATTTTTGTGTCAGTTGGAGATTGAAAAGCTCCAACTGACAAGCAGCGAAGCTGCCTGCGTTCATGAGCAAGTAGCGAAAGCGGATTGCGAATGTCCACTTTACTATTAAAATAACAAAATTTTGATGGGCATGAAAGTTTAGAAAAAGTTTCTGTATGGAAGTAAATATCTATTCAGAAACTTTTTATATGTAAAAATAATCATACAAGTAAGGAATTATAAGAAATGTTAAAGAACTTTTTAGATAAAATGAAAGAACATAAGGCAGCAGCAGGAATAGTGGCTGCATTAGCATGTGTAGGAATTGCCGGAATGACATTGGCTTTTACTCATACAAGTATTCAGTTTAATATAGAAAATGGTACAGTGA
>JAFWXB010000302.1 GCA_017523185.1 Lachnospiraceae bacterium
CAAATTTTTAATAATTAAAATTAGCACTCACCTCTTGACTTGGCTAACAACTCGTGTTATAACAACATTAAAGAAAAATAAAATACTTTTATATGATGTATAAATAAAAATAGCTTATCAATAATAATGATATGAAGAAACAAAAAATTAAGCTAAGTTAAGAAAGTGAGGTACGCTACATGAATATTCAAAAATTTACACAAAAGTCTATCGAAGCGATTAACGCTTGTGAAAAGTTAGCGTATGATTACGGTAACCAAGAGATAGAACAAGAACATTTATTAGTTGCATTTTTACAGCAACAAGATGGTCTAATTGGAAAATTAATAGAAAAAATGGAAATCAACAAGGAACATTTTACAGAAAATGCAAAACGCAAACTTGCTGCTCGTGTAAAAGTTTCCGGTGGACAGATTTTCATGGGAAAAGATTTGAATAAAGTTTTGATTCATGCAGAAGATGAAGCAAAACAAATGGGAGATGAATATGTTTCGGTAGAACATTTATTTTTATCCTTATTGAAATATCCAAATCGTGCAATCAAAGAATTAATGAAAGAATATGGACTTACAAGAGAACGTTTCTTAAATGCTCTTGTAACAGTTCGTGGAAATCAAAGAGTAACTTCTGACAATCCGGAAGCTACTTATGATACATTAGAAAAATATGGATATGATATGGTAGAACGAGCTCGTCAGCAGAAATTAGACCCTGTCATTGGTCGTGATGCAGAAATTCGCAATGTCATTCGTATTTTATCCAGAAAGACAAAAAATAATCCTGTACTTATTGGAGAACCGGGTGTTGGAAAAACAGCCGTAGTGGAAGGCTTAGCACAGCGAATTGTGCGTGGTGATGTTCCGGAAGGATTAAAAGATAAGAAATTATTTGCACTTGATATGGGAGCACTTGTAGCAGGGGCAAAATATCGTGGAGAATTTGAAGAACGACTCAAAGCTGTATTAGATGAAGTAAAGGCTTCCGAAGGTCAGATTATTTTATTCATTGATGAACTTCATACGATTGTTGGAGCAGGAAAAACAGACGGAGCAATGGATGCAGGTCAGTTATTAAAACCAATGCTTGCTCGTGGTGAATTGCATTGTGTAGGAGCAACAACATTAGATGAATATCGCGAATATATTGAAAAAGATGCAGCATTAGAACGTCGTTTTCAGCCTGTTATGGTAGATGAACCAACAACGGAAGATACGATTTCGATTTTACGTGGTTTAAAAGACAGATATGAAGTATATCATGGCGTAAAAATTACAGACTCTGCCCTTGTTTCAGCAGCAGTTTTATCTAATCGTTATATTTCTGACCGATTTTTACCGGATAAAGCCATTGATTTAGTTGACGAGGCGTGTGCATTAATTAAAACGGAATTAGATTCCATGCCAACAGAATTAGATGAATTAAATCGTCGTGTTATGCAAATGGAAATAGAAGAAACGGCTTTGAAAAAAGAAACAGACCGTTTAAGTCAGGAACGTCTTGCAAATTTACAAAAAGAACTTGCAGAACTGCATGATGAATTAAACAATAAAAAAGCCAACTGGGAAAATGAAAAAGATGCTGTAGAAAAAGTAAGTAAACTTCGTGAAAGCATTGAACATACAAAAAATGAAATTCAGATTGCACAGCAAAATTATGATTTGGAAAAAGCAGCAGAATTGCAGTATGGTGTGCTTCCACAAATGGAAAAATAGTTAGAAGCAGAAGAAGAAATTTTAAAGAAACGCGATTTATCTTTAGTTAGAGAAAAAGTAACAGAAGATGAAATTGCAAGAATTATTTCCCGTTGGACAGGAATTCCGGTTGCAAAATTAACAGAAAGTGAACGCAATAAAACATTACATTTAGATGAAGAACTTCATAAACGTGTGATTGGGCAGGAAGATGGTGTTACTATGGTAACAGAAGCAATTATTCGTTCGAAAGCAGGTATCAAAGACCCATCTAAACCAATTGGTTCTTTCTTATTTTTAGGACCAACAGGGGTAGGTAAAACAGAACTTGCAAAAGCACTTGCTGCCAGTCTTTTTGATGATGAAAGCAATATGGTTCGTCTTGATATGAGTGAATATATGGAAAAATATTCCGTATCTCGTTTGATTGGAGCACCTCCTGGATATGTAGGTTATGATGAAGGTGGGCAGTTGACAGAAGCTGTTCGCAGAAAACCATATTCCGTTGTATTATTTGATGAAGTCGAAAAAGCACACCCTGATGTTTTTAATGTATTGCTTCAAGTATTAGATGATGGACGTATTACCGATTCACAAGGGCGTACTGTTGATTTTAAAAATACAATTATTATTATGACAAGTAACTTAGGGTCTTCTTATTTATTAGAAGGTATTGATGAAAATGGTAATATTTCTGTAGAAGCAGAAAATAATGTAATGAATGTAGTAAGAGCACATTTTAGACCAGAATTTTTAAATCGTTTAGATGAAATTATTATGTTTAAACCATTAACAAAGCAAAATATTGGAAATATTATTACACTTATGATGGCAGATTTAAACAGTCGTTTAAGAGATAGAGAATTAGAAGTACGTTTAAGCGATACTGCTTGTGAATTTATTGTAGAGCATGGCTATGACCCTGTATATGGTGCAAGACCATTAAAACGTTTTCTGCAAAAACACGTAGAAACATTATCAGCAAAACTTATTTTAGCAGATGAAGTTTCTATGGGAGATATCATTTTTATTGATGTGGAAAATGGAAAGTTAATAGCAAAAAAAATGA
This sequence comes from Lachnospiraceae bacterium, assembly GCA_017523185.1. Next base: position 2,761 of record JAFWXB010000302.1, read on the forward strand.
AAGAAATGATAAAAAAATTAACAAAACTATTGTAAGGCACTCAAATTTCATGTATTCTATATTATATGAGATTTTGAGTGCTTTTTTAAAGAGTTGTATGAAGAAATAATTTGTAATATGGAAGATTTTATATTTTAAAATACAAATTATAATTAAGCAAAGATTAAAAAGTGCACAAAAATAGTTTGGATTTGTTTATTAAGCAAAGACATTTACTATTATTATGAATATGTCTTTTTGTTACGGACAAATTTATGTAATATGCTATATATTATTATTTATAGCATAAATTGCGAAAGCAGATTGTGAATATCTGTTTGAATAAAAATAATGGAGTAACAGTATGAACTTATTTGATTATATGAGAGAACAGAATATGAAGTCCGAATCTCCTTTGGCTTCAAGACTTCGTCCAAAGACGTTAGAAGAAGTGGTAGGTCAAGAGCATATCGTAGGTAAAGGGAAACTGTTATATCGTGCAATCAAAGCAGATAAATTAAGTTCCATTATTTTTTATGGGCCTCCGGGAACAGGTAAAACAACGCTTGCAAAAGTAATTGCAAATACAACAAGTGCAGATTTTAAACAAATCAATGCGACTTCTGCAGGCAAAAAGGATATGGAAGAAGTTGTTGCACAAGCGAAAAATAATCAAGGAATGTATAGTAAAAAAACGATTCTTTTTATTGATGAAATTCATCGTTTTAATAAAGGGCAACAAGATTATTTATTGCCTTATGTAGAAGATGGCACTATTATTTTGATTGGAGCAACGACAGAAAATCCTTATTTTGAGGTCAATAGTGCACTTTTATCACGTTCTATTTTATTTGAATTAAAAAAACTCTCAAAAGAAGATATAAAAATATTACTTCTTCGTGCAGTTTCGGATACAGAAAAAGGTATGGGAGCATATCATGCTATTATAGAAGAAGATGCATTGGAATTTTTATCGGATATTTGTAATGGAGATGCAAGGTCTGCTCTTACAGCAATTGAACTTGCGATTTTAACGACAGAGCGACAAGAAGATGGATGGATTCATATTACACTTGAAGTTGCAAGTGAGTGTATTCAAAAGCGTGTAATATCTTGTGGAAAATCAAGTGATACTCACTATGATGTTATTTCAGCATTTATCAAAAGTATGAGAGGTTCTGACCCTGATGCAGCTGTTTATTACTTAGCTCGTATGCTTTATGCAGGAGAGGATATTAAATTTATAGCAAGGCGAATTATGATTTGTGCTTCGGAAGATGTTGGAAATGCTGACCCGATGGCACTTGTTGTTGCAACAAATGCTGCATTGGCAGTAGAACGTATCGGAATGCCGGAAGCAAGAATTATTTTATCGCAGGCAGCAACTTATGTAGCAAGTGCACCAAAAAGTAATTCTGCGTATATTGCAATTGGAAAAGCAATGAATGTTGTACAACAAACGAATACACCACCAATTCCAAGTTATTTGCAAGAAGCTACTTATGAAGGTGCAAAAAACTTAGGGCGTGGAATTGGCTATAAATATGCACATGATTATCCAAATCATTATGTAAAGCAACAATACTTGCCGGATGCACTTGCAAATGAATCATTTTATCAGCCGACAGAAAATGGATATGAAAAACAAATAAAAGAATATTTGGAACATTTAAAATTATAAAAGGAATTAGGAGGAATTTTGGAATGAAACAATATCAGGAAATGACAAGGGACGAATTGCTTTTCGAAAAGACTGCATTGGAGGCAGAATATGAAAGCATAAAGGCATTAAAATTAAATCTTGATATGTCAAGAGGAAAGCCATCTGCAGAACAGTTGGACCTTTCTATGGGAATTTTAGATGCTATTGATTCCAAAACTGCTCTTGTTAGTGAAAATGGAATGGATTTAAGAAACTATGGTGTTTTAGATGGGATTCCGGAAGCAAAGCGTCTTCTTGCTGAGATGCTTGGTTGTAGTGAAAAGAGCGTAATTGTATATGGTAACTCTAGTTTAAATGTTATGTATGACCAAATTTCAAGAGCAATGGTACTTGGTATTTGTGGCAATACACCATGGTGCAAATTAGATAAAGTAAAATTTTTATGTCCGGTTCCGGGATATGACAGACATTTTGCAATTACACAATTATTTGGAATTGAAATGATTAATATTCCACTTTATGAAGATGGTCCGGATATGGATATGGTAGAAGAATATGTCAATAATGACCCTTCTGTAAAAGGAATTTGGTGTGTACCAAAATATGCAAATCCATCAGGAACTTCATATTCAGATGAAACGGTACTTCGTTTTGCACGTTTAAAACCGGCAGCAGATGATTTCCGTATTTTCTGGGATAATGCGTATTGTGTACATCATTTATATGAAGAAAAACAAGATGTTATTTTAAATATTTTAGCAGAATGTGCAGAAGAAGGAAATCCGGATATTGTATTTGAATTCTGTTCTACCAGTAAAGTAACGTTCCCTGGAGCAGGTATTGCAGCATTAGCAGCATCACCAAAGAATATAGAAGATATTAAAAAACAATTAACAATTCAGACAATTGGTTATGATAAAACAAACCAACGTCGTCATGCAATTTATTTTAAAAATTTTGATGGAATTAAACAGCATATGAAAAAACAGGCAGATATTATCCGTCCAAAATTTGAAATGTTAGATGAAATGATGTCAAAAGAATTAAAAACGCGTGGAATCGGTAAATGGGTAAATCCAATTGGAGGATATTTTATCTGTTTTGAATCATTAGAAGGTTGTGCAAAAGATATTATTACAAAATGTAAAGAAGCAGGTGTAACTATGACAGGTGCAGGAGCACCATTCCCATATGGAAAAGACCCAAAAGATAATGTCATTCGTATTGCACCAACCTATCCATCTTTAGAAGAACTTCGTAAGGCAGCAGAAGTATTTATTGTATGTGTACGTTTAGCAAGTGTAAATAAATTATTAGAAGTATAGTAAGCATTTTTTTAATTGAGGAAATGAGTATGACGCGAAAAGAAAAAGCTATGCAATATTTTTTAGATGGATATAATTGTTCACAATGTATTTTACTTGCATTTGAAGATGTATATGAGTTAGACGCAAAAACAGCATTAAAAATAGCTTCTCCATTTGGAGGAGGAATGGGAAGACTTCGTGAGGTTTGTGGAAGTGTTTCAGGGATGTTTATGGTACTTGGACTTTTATATGGATATGATGACGCAGAAAATTATGAAGGTAAAAAAGCATTATATGAACATGTACAAGAACTTGCACGTCGTTATGAACAAGCAAATGGTTCTATTATTTGTCGTGAATTATTAGGTCTTGATGTAAAAAGACAAGAAGCTACACCAGAACAAAGAACCGAAGAATATTATAAAAAACGTTCATGTAAAGAGAGTGTAGGAAGTGCAGCAGAAATTTTAGAACAGTATTTAAACGAATTAGGAAAATTTCACACTTCAAATGTGTAAGCATTTATTGCTAAGTATGTATGAAAAAATAAATTTTAAGAGTAAAAATCCATACAAAATTTGTTTTGTAAATGGATTTTTACTTGTTACTGGTCGTATGTGAACAGTAAGTTTAGTTATGAGCAAATAGCGAAAACATAAGAACTTTTCTTTACGAATTTTGGTTTATTTGCTATAATATGTTTAGGTATGTTTAAAAGATGAGGGGTTGCTTATGTTTTTTTCAAGAAAAGATAAGGAAATAGCTGAAAAAGCTGAAAAAAATAAAATAAAAAATATGCTTTCGGAGGTAAAAACGGATGCAGAAACACTTGCAGATTCTATTAATGATGCAAATGAACAAATTCGTGTTGTATCTCAAGAAGTAACAAGTATGTCTAGTGTTATGCAGGAATTTACTGCATCTTTACAAGAAATGTCTTCTAATATTATAGAAGTTAGTGATGCTATGGAAGAAATGGACGAGATGTTTATGCATATGAGTGAAGAAGCCAAAGATGGAGCAGATTATGCACAAAACAGTAATAATGAAGCATATGACATTATGAAGAAGTCTGAAGCAGAACGTCATGAAGTAGAAGCAATGGCAAGTGAAGTAGAAGCATCTATGAAAGTAAAGATTGAAGAATCTAAAAAAGCAGAACGTATTTTAGATTTAACAAATGATATTCTTGAAATAGCAGACCAAACAAACCTTTTGGCATTAAATGCATCTATTGAAGCAGCTCATGCAGGTGATGCTGGTCGAGGGTTTGCTATTGTTGCAGATGAAATTAATAAACTTGCAGCCAGTACGCGTACAACAGCAAGTGAAATTGTAGGACTTTCCAATACCGTACTTACAGCTGTAAGTCAACTTGCAGAGGAAGCAAATAAAGTGTTGGAATTTATGAAAGAAAGAACCGTTGGCAGTTATTCAGAACTTGTAAAAGTCGGACATAAATATCAAGGCGATTCAAAAATTATGTTTGACAAAATGCAAGATTTTTCTTATATTGCACAAACGCTTTCTACCCAGTTAAATGAAGCAACAAAATCAATTGAAGTTATTAAAAGTGCATCAAATGAGTCTACAGAAGCTATGAGTGAAGTAACAAATAGCGTTATGATGATTTCAGACCATATAGATGAAATTCAATTACGAAATAATGAAAATGATAAAAGTGCAAAAAGTTTAAAGAATAATATACAAAAACATTGGAAATAAGTTTCTATATCAAAAGAAGTATCATAAGATAACGTATTTTAGTTATTGGTGATGCTTCTTTTTATTTATCATCATAAATGAGTAAATTTAGAATATTGCACAAATTTGTCTATGTTAGAAAGACAGATTGTTGATTATAGAAAGAAATGTCTTTGTAAAATAAACAAATGAACTATATTTTTGTGCAATGTTTTGTATTTTATCAATTATAGTTTATAAAATAAATTAAAAAATTTTCAATTTTTACTTTACAAAATTAAAAATTGATGTAAAATATAAGTATCTTTTTTTCTTATATATTGTTTTGGTTCAAACAAAGCAATAATGATGATTGGCAGTTTCGCCAGTAGATTTCCCAATTAGAAATTTTATATGAGAATTTTATATAAAATATAAAAGTGCATAGTTCATTATGTGTTATAACAGTTATTTATATAAGTATATGATAGTTATTTATGTGGTTACAGGGATTGTTATATATTTTTATATAGGTAAGTATATAGTATTTATGGAATCTTATATATTACAATAATTATTTATATGGATAAGTATATAGTGTTTATAGAATCACATAGTTTATAACAAGTTTATGATGGAAAATTTGGAAGAAAACCATTTTTTATTCGTTTTATTTGTGATAAACAGGTATTAAAAAGTATGAAAGAAGTATTTCAAGAGTATGGTGGAATTATTATCACAGTTATTGCAATTTTAGCATTAATTGCAGTTATTCAAGTGATTGTTGGTGATGGGGAAACCGGTATTATTAGCGAAGCATTTCAAGAATTGATAGAAGATTTTATGAAACGAGCAGAATTAGGAAAGAAAAATTGATATTCGGGAAGGAAATAACATAAAGTTATGGAATTAGGACGAGAATATTTTGGACCACTTTGGAAATACGTTTCAAATCGAGATATTACAGATATTGATTATAATGGAAAAGAAATTTGGATAACAAATATCTATAATGAACGTTATAAGTTAAATCAAGATTTTGTAGATGAACATATGACAATGTCATTTGTAGAACAATTTACACAAAGAATTGCAAATGTAGTAAGTCGTCAGTTTAATAAAAGAAATCCGGAATTAGAAGCTGAAACGAATGAATTGCGAGTTACCATTTTACATGAATCGGTCGCGCGCTCAGGGCGAAGTATTAGTATTCGAAAAACACCACCTATGATACGTTTAACTGCTGAAAAAGCATTAAGAGAGAATTTTTGTTCGAAAGAAGTTATGGCACTTTTGATTAATTGTGTGCAAAGCCATATGAATTTGACATTTTGTGGAATGCCCGGAATTGGAAAAACAGAATGTGTAAAATTTTTTTCTCAATTTATTCCTGCAAATGAACGTGTAATTACAATCGAAGATACATTAGAAATTCGTTATGGTAAGACAAATCCGGGAAAAGATTGTATTGAAATGAAGGTAAGTGAGGATACATTTGGATATGCAGATGCAATAAAATCCAGTTTACGACTAAATCCAAAATGGATTATGTTATCGGAAGCACGTTCAAAAGAAGTAAAATATTTATTAGAAAGTTGGTCGACAGGTGTACGTGGAATGACAACGCTTCATACAGATGATGTACGAAATGTACCTGACCGTATTTTAAATATGTTAGAAAGCAGAACAGATGCTGACCGTATGGAAAATGATATTTTTCAAGCATTAGATGTAGGGGTTTTAGTGCGAAACAGAAAACGAGAGGATAATACAGCATGGCGTTATATTGACCAAATGTGTTTTTATTTGCGAGAAAAAAGCGAAAATAAAATAATTATGGTTGTTTTTGATGGGAACTATATATTGAATGAATTTCCACAAGCTATTTTAAATTTATTTTTAAGAGCAGGTATTGAAAATCCACTCATAAGTATTGCATTAGAAGAACAATTGATGGGAACAGAATACGCATA
>JAFWXB010000303.1 GCA_017523185.1 Lachnospiraceae bacterium
AATTTTCTGTGTGGTTGTCGTGGAAATTAGACGGTGCAACACTTGTTTTGACGTATGATAATGGAAAATTGACAAAAATTTTAACACGTGGAAATGGAACAATTGGAACCAATATTACACATTTAAAGAATGCTATCAAAGGATTTCCTTTGGAAATTGCGTATAAAGGACATATGGTTGTGCGTGGGGAAGCTGTAATTTCTTATTCTGATTTTGCAATTATCAATGATTTTATTGAAAATGAAGATGAAAAGTATGCAAATCCGAGAAATTTATCAGCAGGCAGTTTAAATTTAGATGATGTAGAAGAAGTAAAAAATCGTCGTATTCATTTTTATGCATTTACATTAGTATATGTAGATGAAAATATAGATAGTTGGGAAGGTCATACACACTTTTTAGAAGAAATGATTTCATGGGGAAATCGTATGAAATTTTTGGAAGAAATGAAATTTACGGTGGTAGAGAGAGAACAAGGAACTGCCGAAATACTTCCACAAATGGTAAAAAATTGGACAAAACTTGTAGAAACAGGAAAAATGGATTTACCGGTAGATGGACTTGTAATTTGCTATGATGATACAAAATATGCTTTAGGTGGTAGTGTTACAGGACATCATGCCACAAGAGCAGGATATGCTTTTAAATGGCAAGATGAATCGGCAGAAACAAAGTTAAAATATATTGAATGGTCTTGTGCTGTTTCTACTATTTCACCGGTAGCTGTGTTTGAACCTGTACAGTTAGAAGGAACGACTGTTTCAAGAGCATCTCTTTGTAATTTAAGCGAAATACAACGACTTGGAATTGGAAAAGAATGTACGCTTGAGGTTATTAAGGCAAACAAAATTATTCCAAAATGTATTGCTGTAAAAGATGCCATTGGTGAAGTAGAAATTCCAAAAAAATGTCCGATTTGTAATGCTGATACACAAATTCATACAAGTACAAGTGGAACAAAAACGTTACATTGTAGTAATCCGAATTGTACAGCAAAAAATGTAAAAAAATTTAGTCGTTTTGTAAGTAAAAATGGATTTGATATTGATGGACTTTCTATACAAACGATACTTAAATTTATGAATGAAGGTTTTATTCGTGAATTTGCAGATATTTATGATTTACCAAACCATTTTGAAACAATTTGTCAGATGGAAGGATTTGGAGAAAAATCTTGCAAAAATTTGGGAAAAGCAATAGAAAAGAGTAAAGATGTACATCCAATTAATTTTATTTTTGCACTATGTATTCCTATGATTGGAACAGATGCAGCAAAAAAAATAATAAATACCATAGGATTTGATGAATTTTTGCATAGATTACGAACAAAAAGTGGATTTGAAGATATTGATGGTATTGGTGGCGAAAAATCAAATTCTGTGTTACAATGGTATGAAAACGAGACAAATCAAACAATGTTGTATCATTTATTAGAAAAAGTTTTTGTTCAAAAAGTCGAAGTTCGTCAGATTGAAGAAGGACGTTGTAAAGGACTTGTATTTGTCATTACAGGTGATGTACATGAATTTCAAAATAGAGATGCATTGAAACGTTATGTAGAATCGCAGGGTGGAAAAGTAACAGGTTCTGTTTCGAAAAAAACAGATTATCTGATAAATAATGATATGGAATCCACATCATCTAAAAATAAAAAGGCAAAAGATTTAGGGATTCCAATTATTTCAGAAGATATGTTTATTGAAAAATTTGGGAAGTAACGAAGAAGGAGAGAAAGGGAAATGCCAATTAAAATACAAAGTGATTTACCTGCAAAAGAAATTTTAGAACGAGAAAATATATTTGTTATGGATGAACATCGTGCAATGCATCAAGATATTCGTCCGATTAGTATTGCAATTTTAAATTTAATGCCATTAAAAGAAGAAACAGAACTTCAGATTTTGCGTTCTTTATCAAATACACCAATTCAAGTAGATGTATCGTTTTTGATGGTATCTACACATGAAGCAACACATACTTCTATGAGTCATTTGAATAAATTTTATCAATCGTTTGATGAAGTAAAACATCAAAATTTTGATGGACTTATTATTACAGGTGCACCGGTAGAACAAATGGAATATGAAGAAGTGGATTATTGGCAGGAAATTTGTGATATTATGGAATGGAGCAAAACACATGTAACATCTACGCTTCATTTGTGTTGGGGAGCACAAGCAGGCTTATATTATCATTATGGTATTCAAAAACATCAATTAGATAAAAAAATGTTTGGTGTGTATCCACATCGTGTTATGAATCGTAAAGTACCATTGGTGCGTGGATTTGATGATATTTTTTATGCACCACATTCCAGACATACGGAAGTGCGAAAAGAAGATATTGAGCAACATAAAGAACTTACAATTTTAGCAGAATCGGAAGATGCAGGTGTATTTTTAGTAGCAGACCAAGATGGAAAACAGATATTTGTAATGGGACATCCGGAATATGATAGAGTAACACTTCATAAAGAATATATGCGAGATAAAGAAAAAGGGCTTCCAATTGAATTACCTGTAAATTATTATCCACAAGATGATTGTGAGCAAAAACCATTGTTACAATGGCGTTCACATGGGAATTTATTGTATTTTAATTATCTCAATTATTATGTATATCAAACAACACCATATGATTTTATAGATGTAAATTGCATTTATGGAAAACATATGTAGCATAAACAAAAATATCTTTAATAATTTATTATATTCCAAAAGAATTGTGATTATTGAAGGTGTATTATTATAAGTAAATGAAATAAATATATAGGTATTTATAAAAACAGTAAATTTTTTGTAATAGATATTGTTCTAAAATTTACTGTTTTTTGATTTATTTATACAAAATCAAATTCAATAATAGGATTGGGTAAGAGGTATGTAGTATTTTTGCACGATAAATACTTCTAAGATAAAAAATTTTGAAAACTACTATACTTTTGGTATCAAATGTGTTACCATATAGCTAACATTATATAAAAGCAATAAGTTTTAGTCTATTAGAACCAATAATCGAAAGGATTTTATTATGAAAAAAAGAAAAGGGTTGAATTTTAGCAGAAGACGAAGAAAATTTAATGCACCATTATTTAAAGAAGTTTTAAATTGGCTGATGGAAATTGCAATTGTTATTTTTATTGC
>JAFWXB010000304.1 GCA_017523185.1 Lachnospiraceae bacterium
ATGTTCATGATGGTCTTCGTGAGCGTGATGATGATGGTCATGTCCTTCATGCTCATGACAGCCACAAGTACAATTTTCATCATGTTCATGATGGTCTTCGTGGGCGTGATAATGATGGTCATGTCCTTCATGCTCATGACAGCCACAAGTACAATTTTCATCATGTTCATGATGGTCTTCGTGAGCGTGATGATGATGGTTATGTCCTTCATGCTCATGACAACCACAAGTACAATTTTCATCATGTTCATGGTGATGTTTATGTGCATGATGTTCTGCTAACACCTTCATTTCAAGACTATCTTGTCCTTCCATAACAGATAAAATCTGCTTTCCGTCAATTGCATCCCAAGCAGTTGTAATCATAGCAGCTTTGCTATTTAAAGATTGCATTTGTTTTACACATTCTTCTAATTGTTCTGCTGTTGCATTTTGGCTACGACTAAACACAATTGTTGTTGCATGTTCAATCTGATTGTTAAAAAATTCACCAAATGCTTTCATCTGTTTTTTTGCTTTTAATGCATTTACAACTGTAACAAGTGCATTTAATTTCACATCTTGTTCTTTTTCAATATCAATTACAGATTTCATAACATCAGATAATTTACCAACACCGGACGGTTCAATTAAAATACGGTCAGGGTGATATTTTGTAATTACTTCATTTAAGTTTTTTCCAAAATCTCCAACTAATGAACAACAAATACAACCGGAATTCATTTCTGTAATTTCAATACCGGAATCTTTTAAGAAACCACCATCAATACCAACTTCACCAAATTCATTTTCAATTAATACAATTTGTTCTCCCTGAAATGCTTCTTCTAACATTTTTTTGATAAATGTTGTCTTTCCTGCTCCAAGAAAACCGGAAATAATATCAATCTTTGTCATTTTAAATCTCCTTCTATTATAAAAATTACTTATACTTCTCATTTATATAGAAAAATTCTATAAATTTAAGAATATTCTATTTCCTATATCCATAAGACAATTTTTCCTAATATTAACTCTATATTCACAACATATTATTGTACATGGATAGCTAAAATAATGCAAATGAAATTTGATAAAATAAGTATAAATTTATCTGCAAAAAATAGCAAAATTCTTAATATAGAGCTACTTTAAGATACTTCTTTTTCTAACAATCTAAAATAAGAATATCTAAAAAAGCAGGAATATTTTTTCATTTCCTGCTTTTCTAAATATAATTTTAACATTCTATTGTTCTTCAAATTCTTCTAATTGCCATATTGCATCGTCTACACCCATCATAAATTCTTCCCAACTATCTATTTCCAATGCACATATACGTTCCATGAAATCATTCCAAAATGCCATATAATAATCGTCTTCTATTTCAATTCCCATATCTTCTGCTAATTGCAATTTCTGTTCTTCATCTAATTCCTGCAAACGCTCTTTTAGTTCTGCTAAATGTTCTTCTTGACGTTCAATATCAGAATCTATTTCTTCCGGATATTTTTCTAATGCACAGGCTAAATTAATAAATCGGTCGACTTTATCCTGCCAATCGTCCATAAACCATTCCACATCAAAATCACAATATCCATGACAACAACATTTCCAAGTCATTTGTCCATCATCATTTAACCAAAAATAATGGATACGCTCACCTTCTTCTACTTTGA
>JAFWXB010000305.1 GCA_017523185.1 Lachnospiraceae bacterium
CAGCGATGACCACTACCAGTATTAAAAATGCCTTTAATACGGTAAGCCATACTTTGTTTTTGACTTTTGTTGGTTTTGCGTCAGCTTCTTTTAACTGACGATTTGTTGAACTCTTGTTGTAATTCATAAATACCTCCATAGCAAGGATTATAATCTACAAGTTGCATAGTTATTCATTATTATATCAGAAAAAATATATAATAGCAAATTGCATTATAAGGATAGAATAGGAGTTTTGCAAGAAAAATAAAAATAATTAATAGAAAATAATAGTTTTTTAAGAAAATATTATAGATTTAGCATAAACTTAACAAACAACAAATATAAATAATTATTATCGTTTTTAAGAAAATAAAATTTTTATAAAGAAATTAGAATTATCGAATTTATATGAAAGGAAGAAAAATTCTTTTGTGTGCTATAAGATAAAACAACTAGACAAAAATTTCAAAACATACTAGAATGTTGTATAATAATTTGTACTTTAAAGTTTGTAGAGATTTAATAAGAAGCAAGATTTTTAGCATATATCTGTTTTGTTTTAACTAAAGTAGAATGAAAAATGAGGAAAAGCAAGAAGCTTATTGAATTTAGATAATGAGAAGTTTATTATAAAAAAGTGAAATGTTTTGTGAAAGGATATATTATGGGAAAAGCAAATACTTACCATGTTGTTTATCAAGGTGGCGAAGGTGAAATTATAGAAAAAAAATCAAGATTTATTGCAACTGTAAAACCGGTAGAAACAGAAGAAGAAGCAGTTACATTTATTAATGAAATGAAGAAAAAATATTGGGACGCCAGACATAATTGCTCAGCATTTGTCATTGGAAAACAACAAGAATTAACCAGATGTTCTGATGATGGAGAACCTGCACAAACAGCAGGTCGACCAATGCTTGATGTATTATTAAAAGAAGGAATTACAAATGTTGCTGTTGTAGTGACACGTTATTTTGGTGGTGTATTATTAGGAACAGGTGGACTTGTGCGAGCCTATCAAAAAGCAGTACAAGAAGGTCTTGCAAATTCTATCATTATTGAAAAGCAACAAGGATTTTTACTTTATGTTAGAATGGATTATAATAGTTTTGGAAAATTGCAATATTTATTTGCACAAAAAGAAATTTCGGTATTAGATAATGAATATGGTGCAGACGTTTGTATGAATGTATTAGTACCCAAAGAACGTAAACAGGAAATAGAAAAAGCAATTATAGAAGCAACAAGTGCCACAGCATCTTTAGAGTGGGACGAAGAAGTAGTTTATGCAATTGTAAATAAGGAAGTTATGTTGTTTTCATAATAAAAATATTTTATTGCAGTAGTAGCTGAAATAAGAAGCTCCATGCTTTAGCTATGGAGAGTGCCAAATATTAAGTGGATAATTGATAGAATGGAGGATATATTTTGTATAGTATAATAGAGAAAAAATATATCATAAAATTGTATCTATTTATCTAACAAAATAAAAAAATTGAAAAATTTTGAAAAAAGTGTTGACAGAAAGATACAACATATGTATAATAGCATTTGTTGAAAGACATTGGCCCATCGCCAAACGGTAAGGCAACGGACTCTGACTCCGTCATCTCAAGGTTCGAATCCTTGTGGGCCAGCTACCCGATAGAGAAATCTATCGGGTCTTTTTTGTTTAAAGATAAATTCCTTTTTCATCTTTGTAAAATATTGTTTTTTGTATAAGTTTAATAAATAAATTTTTATAAAAAAGTTATATTAACATGAGTTCAACAAATTTTAAAAATAAATGCAAAATATTATTTTTGTTATTAAAATAATATTTTGCAGTAGTTTTTCTATAATCTTTTATAAAGTATTGTTAATTATCAAACGTATGTTATATTACTAAGCAAAAAGATATACATAAAAAATAAAAATGTACTTGCATTTTTTCAATATCATTAGTAAAGTGGATAGCGAAAAAAAATTTTTATATGTAAAAAGAGGTGTATTGTGAGTAAAAAAACAGAAAATGCAAAAGATGGAGGACTTAGTATTAGTGCAAAGTCGTTTATTACAGCAATTATAGTAATATTTGTCTTAATGATTTTAACTTATGGATTAACCTTTCTAATACCTGGAGGAGGAATACCATTTTGGAAATGGGCATTATCACCGATTCTTGTATTAGGTGCAGAAGGAAATGGCTCTTTGATTGGTGTAATTGTATTTTTGCTTGTAATCGGTGGGGTATTTAACTGTTTAGACAAGTGTGGACTTATGAAATATATGTTGGATATGATTACCAATCGTTTTGGCAAAGAAAGATATAAATTATTGGCAATTGTAACTTTGTTTTTTATGGGAATGGGGTCATTTATTGGTTCGTTTGAAGAAGCAGTACCATTAGTACCAATTGTAGTTGCACTTGCAATTCGTTTAGGGTGGGATGCTTTAGTAGGACTTGGAATGAGTTTGCTTGCAATTGGATGTGGATTTGCAGCAGGTGTTTGTAATCCGTTTACCGTAGGTGTTGCACAAGAACTTGCAGGACTTCCAATGTTTTCAGGAATGTGGTTTCGTGCAATTGGATTTGTTGTTGTATATGCATGGTTGTTTTTATTTCTTTTCCTTTATGCCAAAAAGATTGAACAACCATTAAGTGATGAATTAGTGAATCAAACATTTACAAAAGACAAACAAATGAGTTGTGCACTTAAGTATTTTTTAGGATTTATGGGCATAGGAATATTTGTTGTACTTAGTTCTGTAGTTTTGACATTTTTACAGGATTATACCATGATTATTGTTGCCTTAACCTTTTTAGTAGCAGGAATTATTGCAACAAAGAGTTCGGGACGAGGTGGTAATATATGGAAAACATTTTTAAATGGTGTTATGAGTGTTCTTCCGGGTGTTATTATGATTCTCATGGCAAATTCTATTAAGTACACATTAGAAGAAGGCAATATTTTAAATACGATTTTACAAGGAATGCTTGAAATAGCAAAAACACTTCCGGGTTGGTCGATTATTTTATTTATCTATTTGATAGTTTTAGTTATGAACTTTTTTATTTCGTCAGGTTCAGCAAAAGCCTTTTTATTGATGCCTTTAATTGTTCCATTAGCAGAGCCTTTTGGTATTTCAGCACAACTTTGTGTTATGGCATTTGCATTTGGAGATGGATTTTCAAACGTATTTTATCCAACAAATCCCGTTCTTTTAATTGGAATTGGATTAGCAGGTGTGGATTATGGTAAATGGGCAAAATGGAGTTGGAAATTTCAAATAGTAAATATTGTACTATCAAGTGCATTATTATTAGTTGGAATGGCAATTGGATATTAAAAAATAGAAAGATACATAGAAACTACTGCATTTATGTTTTTCATAAGTGGAGTAGTTTTTTGTTTTGCAGAAAAATCTTAAAAATTGATAAAAAGATGTAAAAGATGAAAAATGTATGATATACTAAAAAAGCAAATGTCTTTTATAAGGGAATTTATATTTGCAACAACATACAATAAGAAATTGAGGAAATGCGTATGTATGAATTAAATGGAAAAGTAAGGTATAGTGAAATTGATACATCAAGTACATTGACATATTCTGGACTTATGAATTATTTTCAAGATTGTAGTGCATTCCATTCGGAAACACTTCAAGTTGGATTAAGGTATTTAGAACAGCATAATATGACGTGGGTATTATCTTTTTGGCAGATTTGCATTAACAAGTTACCAAATTTTGGAGATAAAATTATAGTGCAAACATGGCCTTACAAAATGCAAGGACTTTACGGAATGCGTAATTTTTCAATGAATAATCGAAAAGGCGAGCGTTTAGCATATGCAAACTCAATATGGGTACTTGTAGATGTTACTACAGGTCGACCAATTCGCTTGACAGATGATATTCATGCATTTTATCCGGACGAGCCACAGCTTGAAATGGAGTATTGCGACAGAAAAATTTCAATACCAAAAGAGTATGAAGAAAAACAACCCATTTTAGTACAAAAATATTTTATTGACACAAATCAGCATGTAAACAATGAAAAATATGTTATGATTGCACAAGAATTTGTTCCGCAGGATTTTAAAATTAGAGAAATTCGAGCTGAATATAAAAAAGCAGCTATTTTAAATGATGTGTTATTTCCACGTGTTACAATAGAACAAGATTCCGTAACAGTAATGTTAGGAGATGAAAATGGAAAGCCTTATGCAACCATACTTTTTTTACAATGAATGTGAGAATCCCCACTTTTTTAGATGTGGGATAGATAGTATTTCTGTTTATAATATATAGAAGGTATTATTAAAAAAATTATTTTTTGTAGAACATATATAAATAGACATTTTGTGAAAACAAAAGAAAATAAAAAGAAAGAGGAAAATATGAAATTAGGTAAATATCAAGAACTTTATTATGTAAAAAAAGTAGAATTTGGCGTTTATCTTGCAGAGGAAATGGATAGTCAGACAAGAGTATTGCTTCCGGCAAGACAAGTTCCAAAGGATATTTCGGTGGGAGATAAAGTAAAAGTATTTTTATATAAAGATTCTCGTGACCGTTTGATTGCAACAACAAATGAGCCTAAATTAACATTAGATAGTTTTGCTGTGCTTAAAGTAAAAGAAGTTGCAAAAATTGGTGCATTTTTAGATTGGGGATTAGAAAAAGACTTGTTTCTTCCATATAAAGAGATGACACACAAAGTAGAAGCAGAAGATGAAGTGCTTGTAACTTTGTATGTGGATAAAAGTAAACGTCTTTGTGCAAGTATGAAAGGACTTTATCATTTGCTTTTAAAAAATGCTCCATATAAAAAAGGAGATACTGTAACAGGTCGTGTATATGAATTTAGTGATAATTTCGGAACATTTGTTGCAGTAGATGATTGTTATTCAGCACGTATTCCAAATTATGAAGACCATAGCTTTTTGAGAATCGGAGATGTGATTGAAGCAAAAGTCGTTAGTGTAAAAGCAGATGGAAAACTGGATTTGACATTGCGTGAAAAAGCATATATTCAGATGGATTCAGATGGAGAAAAAATTATGGAACTGTTAGATTCTTATGCAGGCGTATTGCCATTTTCCGAAAAAGCAAGTCCGGAAGTTATTAAACGAGAAACAGGACTTAGTAAAAATGCATTTAAACGTGCAATTGGTCGTTTATATAAAGAACGAAAAATTGACATAACAGATGGAAAAATTCGTAAACTTTAAAGAAAATAAGTATTTTATTATTATTTAGTTATAAGTTAAGTAGATTTTGAATCGGTTATGAGAACGTAATGAAATGCGAATTGCAAATATTTGTTTGGCATAGGAAAGTATGGTATAGGGAAATACGATAGTAAAAATTTATTTGAGAATTAAGGAGAAAACTATGAAAAAAATTATTAGTACAGATAAAGCACCGGCAGCAATTGGACCATATTCACAAGCAATTGAAGTAAATGGAATGGTTTATACATCAGGAGTGATTCCTGTAAACCCTGCTACGGGAGAAATTCCGGAAGGAACTGTTGCACAAGCGAATCAGGCATTAACAAATTTGAAACATTTATTAGAAGCAGCAGGTTGTAGTATGGAACAAGTAATTAAAACAACAGTATTTATTAAAGAAATGAATGAATTTGCAACAATTAATGAAGTATACAAAAATTACTTTATTTCGTCATTTCCAGCAAGAAGTTGTGTAGAAGTAGCAAGACTTCCAAAGGATGTTTTGTTAGAAATTGAAGCAATTGCAATAAAATAGAATAAAAATGTAATATTTTCTTAATAATTAGGGTTGACATTGAAAAACTCCTCTGCTATAATGACAATGTAAAAAATTGTAACAAAATCGTAATAAATTAATTCGATTTCGGAGGATAAAATGATAACAAGAAATTCCAGACTTACAGCATGCGTATTAGCAGGTGCAGTTGTATTTAGCACAATTCCAACACAAGCAGTATATGCAACAACAAATGTAAATGCTGAAGTTAAAAATTATATTACAGGTGGCACATACAGTTTTTCTGTTGGAGCATCTTCTGCAATTAACGAAACAATCGTATTAGATGATATGACAATTGCAGAAAATGAATCACAAGTAGTTGCAGAACCTGTTTCAGAATATATGAATATTGCCATTACACAGGTAAATGAATATTTAAATGTTAGAGCTGAAGCGAATGAAGAAGCAGAAGTTCTTGGAAAGCTTTATAATAGTGGAGCAGCTACTGTATTAGAAGCAGTAGGTGATTGGTATAAAATTACATCAGGAAGTGTAACAGGATATGTACATTCTAATTATGTAGTTGTAGGAGATGAAGAACTTTGTAAGAGTGTTTCTACAAGAACTGCTACAGTAGCAACAGAAGCATTAAAGTTCCGTAAAGAAGCAAATACAGAATGTGGCGTATATGCATTATTAGAAGAAGGAAAAAATCTTCAGATTGTAGAAGATGAAGAAGTTGCAGAAGGCTGGTATAAAGTAACAGATGGTGAAGATACAGGATATGTATCTGCTGAATATGTTACAGTAGAAAGAAATTATACACATGCAGAA
>JAFWXB010000306.1 GCA_017523185.1 Lachnospiraceae bacterium
GGTGTTGCAAACAGAAAACAGGCTCGTTCTAAATACGGCGCTAAGAGACCAAAAGTTAAAAAATAATTCGTTCGGAATTTATTAGCAAACAATAGTATCACAAACAGAACTAAATAGGTTAGTGTTGGGATTTTCACTTTTGAGGAAATAAATTCCGCACGAAACACATTAGAGAGACACATGTGAGTACCGTTGAATTAATCGAAAAGCAGTAATTTCTAAAGTTTAGAATAGAGGATACAAAATTATGCTATATAGAAATATATTAGATGAAAATATAGTAAATTTTCCTTTATATTAGATATTGAAAGCTAAAAAAGTTAAAAATGAATTATTTTTATAATTATCAATGTTTCTTATAGTTATTATTTCGTTGTTAAAAATAGTAAATAACAACAGTTTTATTTAGAAGATTTCAGATAAAATTGTATAAATAATTTTGTATCAAATGATTATTCTAAATAATTAAATATGATTAAGGAGGGAAGTAACGTGCCACGTAAAGGACATACTCAGAAAAGAGACGTATTAGCAGACCCAATGTACAATAGCAAAGTGGTTACAAAACTTATCAATAACATTATGTTAGATGGTAAAAAAGGCGTAGCTCAGAAAATTGTATATGGTGCATTTGCTAGAGTAGAAAACAAGACAGGAAGACCTGCTCTTGAAGTATTTGAAGAAGCTATGAATAATTTAATGCCAGCTCTTGAAGTAAAAGCAAGACGTATCGGTGGTGCAACATATCAGGTACCAATCGAAGTTCGTCCGGACCGTCGTCAGGCATTAGCTCTTCGCTGGTTAACAATGTTCTCCCGTAAGAGAGGCGAAAAAACTCAGGAAGAAAGATTAGCTAACGAAATTATGGATGCATCAAACAATACTGGTGCAGCTGTAAAAAGAAAAGAAGATATGCACAAAATGGCAGAAGCAAACAAAGCATTCGCTCACTATCGTTTCTAATTTTTTTAAACGATTTTGTGAACGAGCAGTTGCTTGTCAGTTTGTATTGATACTCGTATATATAAATGAAAGCAGATTGTTTTGTTTGTAATATAGAGCAATCGTAGTCAGTATTCAAAAGATGAATATATGACTTACGTTGTCAAATATAGGGAAATCGTATTTATTTAACTATAAAAAATATGAAAGATTGTAAGAAATATTTAAAATTTGTTGTTATATGTTATAATTAATGAATATAAAAAATTGCACAAAGATATAGTTTGTTTTTTATTTTATAAGAATATTTATTGCTATAACTAAAAATATGTGCAATAGTCTAGATTTACTTATTTATAGTTGTATAAATAAAATTATAATGTAAATAATAGATTTTATGTTATATTTTGTATAAGATTTGTATATTATGACAACACTTTCATAGTAAATTAGGAGGAAAAAACCTTGGCTGGAAGAGAATATCCATTAGAGAGAACCAGAAATATCGGTATTATGGCTCATATTGATGCTGGTAAGACTACAACAACAGAACGTATTCTTTACTATACCGGTGTTAACTATAAAATTGGTGATACTCATGAAGGTACTGCAACCATGGACTGGATGGCACAGGAACAGGAAAGAGGTATCACAATTACTTCAGCCGCTACTACATGTCATTGGACATTACAAGAACAGACAAAGACAAAACCAGGTGCTTTGGAACATCGTATCAACATCATTGATACTCCAGGACACGTAGACTTTACTGTTGAAGTAGAACGTTCCCTTCGTGTATTAGACGGTGCAGTAGGCGTTTTCTGTGCAAAAGGTGGCGTTGAACCACAGTCTGAAAACGTTTGGCGTCAGGCTGACACTTATCAGGTACCAAGAATGGCATTTATCAACAAGATGGACATTTTAGGTGCGAACTTCTACGGAGCTGTTGAACAGATTCGTACAAGATTAGGAAAAAATGCTATTTGTCTTCAGTTACCAATCGGTAAAGAAGATGAATTTAAAGGAATCATCGACTTATTTGAAATGAAAGCATATATCTACAATGATGATAAGGGCGATGATATTACAGTAACAGATGATTTAGGCGATATGGCAGATGATGCAGAACTTTATCGTCAGGAATTAGTAGAAAAAATCTGTGAATTAGATGATGATTTAATGATGATGTACCTTGAAGGGGAAGAGCCATCAGTAGAAGAATTAAAAGCAGTATTAAGAAAAGCAACATGTAACTGTGAAGCAATTCCGGTTTGCTGTGGTACAGCTTATAGAAATAAAGGTGTACAGAAGTTACTTGATGCAGTTATCGAATTTATGCCGGCTCCAACTGATATCCCAGCTATTAAAGGTACAGACTTAGAAGGTAATGAAATTGAAAGACATTCTTCAGATGCTGAACCTTTCTCTGCATTAGCTTTCAAGATTATGACAGACCCATTCGTAGGTAAGCTTGCTTACTTCCGTGTGTACTCAGGTACATGTAAATCAGGTTCTTATGTATTAAATGCAACAAAGAACAAAAAAGAACGTGTAGGTCGTATTCTTCAGATGCATGCAAATAAAAGAGCAGAACTTGATGTTGTATATTCAGGTGATATCGCAGCAGCAGTAGGTTTCAAATTTACTTCAACAGGTGATACAATCTGTGATGAACAGCATCCGGTAATCTTAGAATCCATGGAATTCCCTGAACCGGTTATCGAACTTGCTATTGAACCAAAAACAAAAGCAGGACAGGGCAAAATGGGTGAAGCTCTTGCAAAACTTGCAGAAGAAGACCCAACATTCCGTGCTCATACAGACCATGAAACAGGTCAGACAATTATCGCTGGTATGGGAGAATTACACCTTGAAATTATCGTTGACCGTTTACTTCGCGAATTTAAAGTAGAAGCAAACGTTGGTGCTCCTCAGGTAGCATACAAAGAAACATTCACAAAGACTGTAGAACAGGAACACAAATATGCAAAA
>JAFWXB010000032.1 GCA_017523185.1 Lachnospiraceae bacterium
ATAAAAATAAAATGCAAATATTAGCAAAACGAATTAGGAAGAAAGTTGAGGGTTAAATATGAACAGAGATGCATTGCACTTTACATTTGAAGATTATTGTGAAGTAATTAAAGCAGTTGCACCATGTATGGATGATTATTTATATATTTATGATATCAAGCAGGATTTATATTACATATCAGAAAAAGCATTAGACCGTTTTGTAATTCCATCGAATTTCTTTTCAGATGTAGTAAATACACATCGTTTATTTGTTCATAAAGAAGATGTTGAGATGCTTATAGAAGATATTCAAAAGGTAGTTTCAGGTCAGAAAGATGAGCATAATATCAAATATCGTTGGATTGGAAAAGATGAAAATGCAATATGGATTAATTGTGTAGGTCATGTGATTAAGAATGCACAAGGGGAATCTGCTTATATGATTGGTTGTGTGAATGAAATTGGATTACGTCAAAAAGCAGATAATGTCAGTGGGTTATTGGAAAGTTCGGTAATTGCAGGAACGCTTGATACATTTGCACAAGATGTAAAAAATGGTTATATTCTTCATATTGGAATTGACGATTTTAAGGAAATTAATGAGCGTTTTGGTTTAGATTATGGTGATTACATTTTGCGAGGGGTTGCAGATTGTATTGTAAAAGCCTTAAAAGAAGGTCAAGAAGTATATCGTGCAGTTGCAGATGAATATATCGTGATTGATTATAATGGTGGAGAGACCAAAGATATGATAGCGCTATATGAAAAAATCCGTAATAATGTGGATACTTTTATAGAAGAAAATCGTTATGAAGCTATTTTTACAATTTCAGGTGGTGTTGTTACAAGTAAAGATTTAAGTGGATTGCATTATCTTGAAATCCTTAAACTTTCCCAGTTTGCGTTAAGTCAGGCAAAAAGCAGAGGTAGAAATCAAGTATATTTATTTGATGAAAAAGATTATAAAAAATTTATTAGAGGCAGAGAAATCCTTCGTTCCCTTAGAGAATCCATTGCAGATAAATTTGCAGGATTTGAAGTATATTATCAGCCAATTATGCGAAGCGATGGTACAGGACTTTATTCAGCTGAAGCACTTTTGCGTTATAAAATGCCAAATGGAGAAAGTGTTTCACCGGTAGAATTTATTCCGATTTTAGAAGATAGTGGTTTGATTATTCCGGTAGGAAAATGGGTAATTAATCAAGCAATGTCTTTCTGTAAAAAAAGACAACGTGTACAAAGAGGATTTAAAGTAAATATCAATGTTTCTTATGTACAAGTATTAAAAAGTCAGTTTATTGTAGAATTTTTCCGTTTATTCCGTGAATATGCATTATCACCATCCAGTATTGTTGTAGAATTAACAGAAAGTGGACAGATTGAAGATTCGCCAAAAATTCAAAGTGTTTGGGAAAACTTAAGAAAATATGGAATTAATATTGCACTTGATGATTTTGGAACAGGATATTCCAATTTATTGTATATTAGTGAAATGACACCAAACGTTGTAAAATTAGACAGAGGATTTACTATAAAAGCATTACAAAATCCGTTTGAAAATCAATTGATGATGACAACAATTCAAATGGTTCACAGTATTGGTTTAAAAGTATGTGTAGAAGGGGTAGAAACAGCAGAAGATTTACAACGTATCAATGAACTTGGACCGGATTATATTCAGGGGTATTATTATGGAAAACCATGTTCAAGACAAGAATTTTTTGAGAAATTCGGGTGAGAAGATATAAGACGAAATTTATCATTTAAACAATTATATGATTGCATGAAATAATTTTAAGTATTTATAAAAAAGAGCTCATTATCTTTTGTATTAAGATAGTAAGCTCTTTTTATGGTGGTTTTTATAGAAATTTTGCTAAATGATTTTTGATTGCTTGAAAACTTTCCGGACTAATAACATGTTCTACCTTACAAGCATCTTCTACAGCAATTTTTTCCGATACACCAAGACGTGTTAAACATTGTGTAATTACTTCATGGCGTTCATAAATCATATCAGCAATTTCACGTCCTGTTTCTGTTAAAGTAATAAATCCGGCATCACTTACAATAATATGTTCTTTTTCACGAAGATGTTTCATTGCAATACTAACACTTGATTTTTTATATCCTAATTCATTTGCTATATCAACAGCTCTTACCACAGGTAATTTTTTACTGAGCATAAGAATAGTTTCCAAATAATTTTCAGCAGATTCGTTTTTATGCATTGTATCCCCCCAGATAATATATATTATTAAAACTATAATTGAGTAAATTATAGAAAACAGATGTTTATGTAATCATAATATCATGTACTCAATTTATAGATTGAATTTTAAGCATAAAATTTGTAGTTTTATTTATAAATATCTAAATCCTCAAAAAAATAGAAATAAAAAAATTGTATACAGAAAACAATAACTATTTTATTAGTATATCATACTCAAAAATAAATATCAAATTAAAAAAGAATTTTCAAAAAGTTGTTGACAACTAATTTAAGTTAGGGTATACTAACTATATAAATCAGAAAAATATATGTATGGACAACATAGAGAAATAATCATATAGTACGATAGAAATAATGCTCTAACTATCGTAATTGTCATGAAATGTTCCTAAAAAGTAAGATGTGTAAGGTGCATCTTACTTTTTTTGCATTATGAAAATGATTGTAGAGTTTTTAAAGAAAAATTTATATTATAAGCCTAAGTTATAGAATTTATGAAAAAGTAAAATGGGAAGTTATATTGAAATTAAAATGGTATTGTTTTATTATATTAAGCATACATATTGGGGAATCCCATAGAAGATAGAAAAGAGGAACATTTTATGGAATGTAAAATTGGTGTAATTTCAGGAGATGGAATTGGTCCTGAAGTTGTTGCAGAAGCAAAAAAAGTATTAGATGCAGTTGGCGAAAAATATGGTCATAAATTTCACTATACAGAAATTTTAATGGGTGGTTGTTCGATTGATGCAACAGGTGTACCACTTACAGATGAAGCAATTACACAAGCAAAGGCTTCCGATGCTGTACTTATGGGTTCAATTGGTGGAAATACTTCCACTTCTCCGTGGTATAAACTCCCAGCAAATTTAAGACCGGAAGCAGGACTTTTAAAAATTAGAAAAGAATTAAACTTATTTGCAAATTTAAGACCTGCTTATTTATATGAAGAATTAAAAGCAGCTTGTCCACTTCGTGATGATATTATTGGCGATGGATTTGATATGATGATTATGCGAGAATTAACAGGTGGTCTTTATTTTGGAGAACGCAAAACAGAAGAAGTAGATGGTGTTATGACAGCAACTGATACACTTTCTTATAATGAAGAAGAAATTCGCAGAATTGCAATTCGTGGTTTTGATATTGCAATGAAACGTAGAAAAAAAGTGACTTCCGTAGATAAAGCAAATGTACTTGATTCTTCCAGACTTTGGAGAAAAATCGTAGAAGAAGTTGCAAAAGATTATCCGGAAGTAACATATGAACATATGTTAGTAGATAATTGTGCAATGCAACTTGTAAAAAATCCTGCACAGTTTGATGTTATTTTAACAGAAAATATGTTTGGGGATATTTTATCAGATGAAGCAAGTATGGTAACAGGTTCGATTGGAATGTTATCTTCTGCAAGTTTAAATGATACAAAATTTGGTTTATATGAACCAAGTGGTGGTTCTGCACCGGATATTGCAGGAAAAGGCATTGCAAATCCAATTGCTACAATTTTAAGTGCAGCTATGATGCTTCGTTATACCTTTGATTTGGATAAAGAAGCTGATAGCATTGAAAGTGCTGTAAAACAAGTATTAAAAGATGGCTATCGTACAATTGATATTATGCCACAAGCAGGCGAAAGTACGGAAGGAATTACACAAATCGGAACAGAAAAAATGGGAACACTTATTGCAGAAATGGTGTAAATGTTGTAGAATTATGGAATATTCGCAAAATTTAACTAAATCAAGAATATATTTCTTTTTATCATAGACAATCCGGTTGATTTGATAGTTCTAAATATATTATTATAAAATTTTTTATTGGAAATGACAAAAAAGTGCGAATATAAAAATTATTTTTAGAAAAGAGGAAGGCTCATGAAAAGTGATAATGTAAAAAAAGGAATGCAGCAAGCTCCACATAGAAGTCTTTTTAACGCATTAGGTTTTACAGAAGAAGAAATGAAAAAACCAATGGTTGGTATTGTAAGCTCTTACAATGAAATTGTACCTGGACATATGAATTTAGATAAGATTGTAAATGCTGTAAAATTAGGTGTTGCAGAAGCAGGTGGTGTACCGGTTGTATTTCCGGCAATTGCTGTTTGTGACGGAATTGCAATGGGACATATTGGTATGAAATATTCTCTTGTAACAAGAGATTTGATTGCAGATTCGACAGAATGTATGGCATTAGCACATCAGTTTGATGCACTTGTTATGGTACCAAATTGTGATAAAAACGTACCTGGACTTTTAATGGCAGCAGCTCGTATTAATGTACCAACCGTATTTGTGTCTGGCGGACCAATGCTTGCAGGTAAAGTAAAAGGACATAAAACAAGTCTTTCTTCCATGTTTGAAGCAGTAGGTTCTTATGCAGCAGGAACAATGACATTAGAGGATGTAACGGAATTCGAAGAAAAAGCATGCCCAACATGTGGTTCGTGCTCAGGTATGTACACAGCTAACAGTATGAACTGTTTGACAGAAGTACTTGGTATGGGGCTTCGCGGAAACGGAACGATTCCAGCAGTTTACTCTGAAAGAATTC
>JAFWXB010000307.1 GCA_017523185.1 Lachnospiraceae bacterium
AAAATAACTGTATTTAATTTCCTTCATTAGAATTACATAATTTCGTCAAGGAAGCTGTTTCCGGTGTAATATCTGTAGATGCTAAATCCATTTGTAACATAGCATTTATGAGGGTTGACTTTCCTGCTTTAATTGCTCCCACCAATGCGATTTGAAAATCTTTATCTGCACATCGATAAATAAATTCATTCATTTCTTTATAAGCAGAGCTGGTTACAAACTCACCTATTTTGTGTTCTTCAAAAATGGATTTGATATTATGTACTTTTTTCGCATATTTTCGTACAGTTTCATTCCACAGATAATCGATATCATCAAACTTTTTTCCTGTTATCTTATTCAATTCTTCTAAATTTTTTTGATATGTATTTTCTAAAATTTTTGCATTTTCTGTATGATTTTGCAATTGTTTCTTTAAATTTTTATTTACACCATCATGAACTAATTCATCAATCACCTTCATTACATTCATGTTGTTTTACCTCTTTCTTTCGTAATATTTCATTGCTCGATCCGATATTGCATATGCAAGTAAATTTTTTATTCGATATGGTGCATATGGAATAGCTTCATCTAATTTTGTATGATTATAAACCTTATCATTTAATCTGCTGATTTCTGATGCTTGTTCCAAAAATTCTTCTATATCCACTTCTTCTGCAAGCGTGATACTATTTAAAACCAATTTCAAAATGGCATAAACTGCATCCTTAATACTTTTGCATGCCAAATATCCATAATTATCTGCTGTATAATTTGCAAGTCGATACCATTTATAAAATGCGATTTTATAAGCCTTACGGTCATATAATACTTCCGATTGCATATTCATAAGTGTATTCATTTTTGTAATTCCATCCGAAATTTTATAAATCTCTCTTGCCAATAGAAATTGAAGTTCCTTCTTATTTAAATCTCTGATTGTTTTCGAAGAAATTTCTATCCAAAACTGCTCTACTCCATAACTTTCCATTCCATAATAAAAATCTTCATACACATAAATATCAGGTACTTCTATTCCTGCTTCCAAAGCCAAATCATCCACCAAACTGTATACTTCTGAAAATTGATTTGATGTTGCTTTTACGGTTTTTCCTAACAAATCTGGCTGTCGAAGTTTATAATCTATATCCATATACATTTTTTCAAATATTGGTATCACATCTCTAAAAATATCGTCTTTCTGCAAATTTTCAAATGCTTCATCTTGTAAAAAATAGATATAATCCTCTCTTTTCATAATGTACTCCTTCTAGTTATTCTCCCAAGCTTTTGATGTAAGCAACGATATAATATCTGTAATTACTTCATTTTCTTTGTGATGAAACGTCTCATAATATGCCTCCTCCAATGCATGATAACTTTCTATATCTTCCGGACATAAATTTAATGCTCTTTTTAATACTTCAATCGCCTCGTTATACTGTTTTCTTTTTACTAAAAGTAATCCATATACTTTATTAATCAAAAAATGTTTTTTTATACTGGTAACAAGTTCACAACTTTCATGCAAAAGCTCATAGGCTTCTTCAAAATTCCCATCAAAATATTCTTCCAATCCAAGAATACAAGTTTTTAAATGACTCGAAGCTCCCTCCAAAAACTGTAAACTCTCTGAAATTAATTCTTCCTCATTTGACATATAAAATGCCAATTGATAAGTATATTTTTTATCTTCTTTTACTTGTTTTTTTAAATTTGTAATTTTGTATTTTAAATATCCTTTATCAAGAAATGGTGTCTCATTGATACTTCTTTCACTGACACCAGCCATATCGTCGATAATACTATATCTTGCTTTTCTTACTTCTGAGATAAGTTCTGCTATCCCCATATTTGCTCTCTCCTATGAATTTATTAACGAATTATTTTTACTATTTTTGAAACGGCATTCGGATTGCGTGAAAAATATCCGACTTCTCTATCACGTTTCGTATTACCATCTCCATCTCGCCAAAAGCCTGCCACACAAGTCCCATCTTTTCGTACATATCCACTGACTCTATGTGGTCTGACATAATGTACCGGTGTCAAAGTCGCAAACTGTTTTCCATCATGGGAAAAGGTATTGATTGCATATGGTTTATAAGTTTCTTCTCCTATCATATCTTCCTCCTCTTTCTTAGTGATATCATTTTAATCATTTAGGATTTTTGCACAATTGAATTATATTCTTGCAGATAAAATAGCGAGTGTTTTCTCCTATACGAAGTAATTACAAAACGACAATCATATTTGTCTATATACATACTTTTCACTTATACAGGTTATTCTAACATAAAAACTGAAATATTACAATTAGACAATAAAAGTATCTATATAGACAAAAGGAGATACCCCATGCAACAAGAAATTGATTACTTAAAACTAGGATTAAAAATAAAAGAAATCCGTCAAAGTCAAGGTCTGACACAGGATGCCCTTGCAGAAATTGTTAGTTGTAATACTTCACACATTTCCAATATTGAGAATAATCATACAAAAGTCTCACTCAATGTATTACTTGCTATCGCAAATGCCCTTAATACCTCCATTGATTTTTTACTATCCAATCAGTATGAAAATGCCTCCTTAGCGTTAGATAATGAGATATTAAGAGCCTTACAACCTTGCGATAATGAAAAAAAGAAAAAATCTTAAAAATAATCGCAATTTTATAAATCTTTCAAAAAGGAAACCATTATTCGAAACATATATTTCATCCCCAGTGTAAATCCTTCTTGTTTTGCGATTAATGCAGTCTGATACAAAAGACCTCTCAGTTCTTCCAGTTCCTCTGCATTAATCGTTTCTTTATAGTTATCCACAATATTCTGCACTTCCATATCAATATATTTATCTGATTTTCTAGCATCATCTTCCTGACTAATAATGTCTGTAAATATTTTTTTTAATAAATCATCCATGGTTTCCTCCTCTTTTGTCTTATGGTTTCTATTTCATCATAATAAGAATACCTATCATTTTTTGTCGTTTCTTGTATATTATGAAGTGATTTATGATAAAATTTTCTCGTTTTTTGTCGATAACGTGTCGTTTTTTGTCATTTATTGTCATTTATTGTCATTAAGATAAAACTTTCTATCGACTTAAATCAAATAAATGTTTTGTTGCGTAAGAACATACTTCCAGCATAAACTGAAAAAGGAGTATACTAATAATACATCTCATTATAAAAGACTTATAACAAGCTTAACAATTGTTGATTACTTGTTATAAGTCTTTTTCATATTGTATTAAATTTTTATTAAGTCTTCTAATAAACACTCCAATAAATTTTCTTGATATGCCGCATATTTTCTTTCTAATATACAATCTGCACTTTGTCGCAATATCGGATGTTTCACATCAGAAAGCTTTGCCAAACGCATCTCATTTAATGGTTCATTAGAAATACCAACCTTATAATCTTCTGGTGTCATTCTCCACATCTGAACCATATCCCCATATTTTTTCCACAATTGTTCGGCAATCACAATGCCTTCCGGGTCCAAATCTCCACTATAATAAATGGTTGCTTTGCTTTCTATCAATAAAGTAAGTAATTGAAAGGCAGCGACACGAAGCTGACCGGAAGTACATAAGAGGGTAATCTCTTGTGATTCCAATATATTTCCTACTTCTCTATGTTCTGTCGAAGCAAACTTAAGTTGTTCTGCTAAATAAGAAAATACCATTTCATTTTCCACAATATAAACTTTGTGATTTGCTGCTTTTGCACGAATGACATATCTTAAATTTTCCGATGTAATTACACAAGGCTCTTTTCTGTGACAAAAAGCTTCGTATGCCGGATGCCATCCTTCTACTGTTTCTAAATGCACACAAAATGCATGTACACTGCTTGCAATATTATCACAAACAATCCCTACGCTCCACATTAACTGTCGCCAATCATAAGCCGTTGTGGGAATATTGCAATTTTTCCAAAAACAAATGCCATGTAGCAACAATTGTGATGCAACTGAACCTCGATCAAAAAAATGTGGATTGCCGGAAATTTCTGCCGAAAAAACGGCGAGAGGACTATTTTGTCCTCCCATCATTTCCAATCGCAAAATTGCATTTCCGATATGTAGCATCAGCATTTCTGTTTTTTTCTGGCTTTCCGAAAATTCTTTTGCAAATATTG
>JAFWXB010000033.1 GCA_017523185.1 Lachnospiraceae bacterium
AAGTAGTATACCACAAATTGTATTAATTATTTTATAGTGTTTTTTAATAAATGTGAATGTTGTGTTAAGCTGTTGTATTAAAACAGCAGATAAGAGGAATGGAATTCCAAGTCCGAATGAGTAAGATAAAAGTAAGCAAGCACCTTTTATTGCTCCACCTGAAGTAGAAGCAAGCATAAGAGCAGAGCCTAAAAATGCTCCAATGCATGGAGTTAGACTTACTGAATAAATCATTCCAAAAAGAAATGCTCGAAACAGGCTTGTAATTTCAAATTGTGTACCCATACCTTTAAAAAACGGTATGTGAATGAAATTAAGATAGCTAAGTCCAAATAAAATAACAATGCTACCACAAATAATTTGTACAATCGTTTGATATTTAGAAAGAAATGCTCCAATACTTCCTGCAAAGATGCCAAGTGAGGTAAATACAATGGTAAATCCAATGACAAAAGCAAAGGCTCTACTTAGAGTATGTTGTTTTTTATCACTATTTCCAGCAAAATAAGAAATATAAAGTGGCAACATAGGAAGCATACAAGGAGAAATAAAGGAAATAATTCCCTCTAAAAAAGTAATAAAATATTCCATATGATGTCCTTTCAAGAATTTGTAAATATTATATAACTATAAAGGACAAATGATAGGGTGTCAATGTATGTATTTGGAAAAAAGTAAAAAAATGATGTGTAAATAACAAATATTTGTTATTATTTGTTTATGAGTTATTGTAAAGTATATTATAACCTGAATTCTGTAATTAAAAAGGTTTAAGGAAAATAGTATATATTTTGACAATGAAATTTATATTTCAAATATATTGCAGGTAATTTTTGGAACTTAAGTCAAATAAAAAATAGAAAGAAATAGAAAAGACAGATATGTGTAATAAAGTAAAAAAAATGAAAAATAAGAACAAAATAAAAAATACATCACGTTTACATCTTATAGACGAATATCGTGGATTTGTGGTTTTAAATATGATAGCGTATCACGCTATATGGGATTTGGTTTATCTATTTGGTTGCGATTGGAACTGGTATAAGTCGGATATTGGTTTTCTTTGGCAACAATGGATTTGTCAGAGTTTTATTTTTGTTTCGGGATTTTGTTGGCAAATGGGAAAAAGGCATTGGAAACGTGGCATACAAATATATGTTTGTGGCATGATAATTAGTTTGGCAACTCTTATTGCAATGCCACAATCGCAAGTTATATTTGGTGTATTGACTTTGATTGGTTCATCTATGTTACTTATGATAGCGTTAGATGTAGTGTTTCAAAAATGTCATTCCGTTTTAGGATTGATAGGAAGTTATTTATTATTTCATTTTACTTATCATGTAAATCGAGGATATTTGGAATTTGGTGAACAAAAACAAATTTTGTTGCCAAGAAGTTGGTATTCGAATATGTTTACAACCTATTTAGGATTTCCAAAAGCAGGTTTCTTTTCAACCGATTATTTTTCACTAATACCATGGATTTTTTTATTTATTACAGGGTATTTTGCATATAGTGTATTGTATCATTATGGTAAATATTATTTTCCACTCAAAACAGAAAATGTATGGAATAAGCAAAATTTACAAATAAAGAGTAGAATTATAAAAATCTTAAAAAAGTCGATTTGTCCTTTTTTTGGTTGGATAGGAAGAAACTCTTTAGTATTATATATGTTACATCAGCCAATTATTTATGGTGTGTTAGTAGTTATTTTAGGATAATGTGGTATAAATTTAAAATGATATCATGTATAATAATGTCAGTTCGATAAGTAAGATAAAATAGAAAGAGTATAAGGCTTGGTTTAACAGAATCTATTATTTTATAAAAGAAAGATATTTATCGAATACATATTATAATAGTAAAATTTTCTATCTAAATGACAAAAGTTAAAAAGTAAATAGAATAGGAGAGTGAAAATGTCAATTTATAAAACGTATATGCGATATGTTTCGCAAAATATATTGGGAATGATAGGAATTTCTTTTTATATTTTAGCAGATACTTTTTTTATTTCTATGTCAGAAGGTGCAAATGGGATTACAGCATTAAATCTTGTACTTCCATTGTATGCAGTTATTTATGCAATTGGGGCAATGGTGGGTGTTGGCTCTGCGATTCGTTTTTCTCTGCTTCGTGCAAGTGGGGAAGATGCAGACAGTTATTTATCAAATGCAGTATTGTGGGCAATTTTATTTAGTATTCCATTTGTATTTTTTGGAGGTCTTTTTCCACAAACAATTATGAAATTATTAGGTGGAGATGCGATAATTGTAGCAGTAGGAAGTCCGTATACAAGAATTTTTATGATATTTGCTCCATTTTTTATGATGAATTCTGTATTAAATGCATTTGTAAGAAATGATAATGACCCGTCACTAGCAATGACAGCAACACTTACAAGTAGTCTTTTAAATATTATTTTTGATTATATTTTAATGTTTCCATTTGGAATGGGAATGGCAGGGGCTGCTCTTGCTACGGGATTTTCACCGGTAGTTGGTATTATCATTTGTAGTATTCATTTTTTAAAGAAAAAGAATACTTTAAAATTTGTATGGAAAATGCCTTCTATTAAAAAATTAGTGGAATCTTGCCAATTAGGAATTTCAGCATTTATTGGAGAACTTTCTTCCGGTGTTACAACGGCAGTTTACAATTGGCTTATTTTGGATATTGCAGGTAACATTGGAGTAGCTGCATATGGTGTTGTAGCAAATATAGCACTTGTTGCAACGTCTATATTTAATGGTATAGCACAAGGTTCTCAGCCATTAATAAGTGAATTTTATGGAAAAGGGGATAGGTCTTCTGCTAAAAAAGTGTTAAAATTAAGTATAGGGACTGCGATTGTATTTGCAATTCTTATTTTAGGACTTATTATGACGTTGGCAGAACCGATTGTAGCAATTTTTAATAGTGAACAATCACAAGCATTAGCAGAATATGCAATCATTGGAATTAAATTATATTTTATTGGATTTTTATTTGCTGGTATTAATATTGCAGGATGTGGTTATTTAAGTGCCACAGACCAAGCAATGGGAGCGTTTATTACTTCGATTTCAAGAGGGATTGTAGCAATTGTTGTATGTGCTATTTTACTGGCAATTTTATTTGGTATGACAGGTGTATGGCTGTCATTTGCAGTCGCAGAAATGGTGACACTTATCGTATTTATTTTTGTATTATTGCGTATAAATAAAAGAATAAAGTAATATGCATTTGATAAATAAGAAACATAAAATAATTAGGAGGAAACATATATGTTATGTATTAAAAATGGAACTATCCATAATGCCATTACACCGGAAGCATTTGTGGCAGATATTTTAATCGAAAATGGAAAAATTGTAGGAATTAGTGAAAATATTTCCATTGGAGAAGATGTAGAAGTTATAGATGCAACAGGAAAAGAAGTATATCCGGGATTTGTGGAAGCACATGGACATATTGGTTTAGATGGCTATGGGATTGGATATGAAGGTATGGATTACAATGAGTTAAATGATATTGTAACCCCTCATCTTCGTGGACTTGACGGTGTAAAAGCGATGGACCCTGCATTTGTACAAGCTGCAAAAGCCGGTGTTACTTGTGTTTGTGTTGGGCCTGGAAGTGCAAATGTATTAGGTGGTACTTTTACAACAATTAAAACGGTTGGAAAGCGTTCTGATGATATGCTTGTGCGTGATGCTGTTGCTATGAAATGTGCATTTGGAGAAAATCCGAAACGTTGTTATCGTGAAAAATGTGATTCCAGTCGTATGACAACAGCGTTTAAATTGCGTGAAGCACTTGCAAAAGCAAAAGAATATATGGAACGAAAAGAAAATGCCGGAGATGATATTTCCAAACGTCCTGCATTGGATATGAAATGTGAAGCGTTGATTCCTGTTTTAAAGAGAGAAATTCCATTAAAAGCTCATGCTCATGCAATAGATGATATTTTTACAGCACTTCGTATTGCAAAAGAATTTAATGTAAAAATTACATTAGAGCATGTAACAGAAGGGCATTTGATAGTAGAAGAACTGGCAAAAGAAAATGTTCCTCTTGCAGTAGGTCCAACGCTTACAAGTGCAAGTAAATTTGAACTTCGCAATAAAAGTTGGATAACACCTGGTGTACTGGCAAAAGCAGGTTGCCAAGTATCGATTATTACAGATTCTCCGGTTATTCCACAGGAATATCTTCCACTTTGTGCAGGTCTTGCTGTACGTGCAGGCATGGAACCTTTTGCTGCATTACAAGCAATTACCATAAATTCGGCAAAACACGCAGGAATTGCAGATAGAGTAGGTTCTATTGAAATTGGAAAAGATGCTGATATTGTGATTGCTGATGGCTGTCCGTTTGAAGTTTCAACGGTGATAGAACATGTATTGATTGATGGCAAAGTAATTAAATAAAATAGAAATTAGTAGAATTGTAATAAAATGAAATAATTTGCAGTCAATAAGGCACATATCAAATAATTATATTTGCATATGTGCCTTCTATTTTTTAATAGTATATTTAGTATTAAAAATATGTTTTTATATATTTTTGATAGCTATTTAATTTATATTAAATGAAATTTTTTGTTTATAATGGTGTATTTAATATATAAGCTATTTTTTCATTACAATCATTAAATATTAAGATAAATAAGTAAATTTACTCCGTCTTTGGGTCACAAGTTACATCACAAAATAATTTTTTAAATGTTTTTAAGTCTACTTGTGATAACATAACCGTAGAGTGTACTTGGCAATTACGGAGTTTTGGAAGTTGTTTTAAAGCAAGTGCTGCTTCTTCATTATTTGCAGCAGTTGCAGAAAGTGCAATTAAAACTTCATCTGTGTGAAGTCTTGGATTTTTGCTTCCAAGATATTGTGTTTTTAAGTGTTGAATTGGTGCAATGGATTCCGGTGATAAAATCAAGTGTTCATGTGGAATATCTGCGAGCACTTTTAAAGCATTCATTAAAACAGCAGCACTAGAACCTAATAATGCACCTGCTTTTCCTGTGACAATGCGTCCGTCACTTAATTCGATTGCAGCTGCAGCAGCATGTGTTGCTTCAGAACGACTTCTTGCAGGTGGAACAACATGACGGTCTGTTACGGATAAATCTTCCTGACGCATTAAAAGTTCAATTTTACTTAATTCTTCATCTCTGCGAGTACCTTCTGCAACACCCACAAGTGCTTGATAATAGCGACGAATAATCTCTTGGCGAGAAGCTTCACGACAGACTTCATCATCCATAATGCAATTTCCAACCATATTTACGCCCATATCCGTAGGAGATGCATAAGGGCTTGTACCATATATTTTCATGAAAATAGCATTTAATACAGGGAAAATTTCTACATCACGATTGTAGTTTACGGTTGTAATGCCATATGCTTTTAAATGATATGGGTCAATCATATTGATATCATTTAAGTCAGCAGTTGCAGCTTCATAAGCAAGGTTGACAGTATGGTCTAATGGTAAATTCCAGATAGGGAATGTTTCAAATTTCGCATAACCTGCACGAATACCACGTTTATGTTCATGATATAATTGAGAAAGGCAAGTTGCCATTTTTCCACTTCCAGGTCCGGGTGCAGTTACTACAACGAGAGGTTTTGTTGTTATAATATAGTCATTTTTGCCAAATCCTTCATCACTTACAATTTGAGAAACATTTGTTGGATAACCGGAAATTGTAAAGTGATGATATACTTTAACACCTAATGATTCTAAGCGTCTTTGGAAATGAGAAACTGCGTGATGTTCCGTATAACGAGTGAGTACAACGCTACTTACAAAAAGACCTTTTGTACGAAATGCATCAATTAAACGTATCACATCATTATCATAAGTAATTCCAAGGTCGCCACGTACTTTATTTTTAATAATATCTTCTACATTTACAACCATAACAATTTCTGCTTGGTCGGCAAGTTGTAATAACATTTGTAATTTACTGTCTGCTTCGAAACCCGGAAGAACACGAGATGCATGGTAATCATCAAAAAGTTTACCACCAAATTCAAGATAAAGTTTATTATCAAATTGTTGGATTCGTTCTTTAATATGTTCGGATTGTGTTTTTAAATATTTTGCATTATCGTAACCAATTTTCATATCAGATTTCCTTCTTCTACTAAATTTTTAAGTCAAGCAGATATTTGTAATTCGCTTTCGCTACTTGCTTATAACGGGATATAAATAAGTCTTTTCTACCTTAAATATACTCTACGCATTTAAAGTGGGGGACTTATTTCGTTCGTTAAAAAAACTATCCAAAATTATATCATACTTTTGATAGTATGTACAATATTTTTTAAAAAATGATAATGAAATGTAAATGGTTTATACATTAGTTTTTATTTGAATTATGTCATTTTTTTAAAAAATTCAGGATGTTTACTGATAATATCGGTACTGGCACTAAAACCATCATAAAGATGATGATTTAAACATTCTTTTAAAGCTGTTAAATTTTGTGTTTTAATGCAATTCCAAATTTGAATATGTTCATTATATAGAGTTTGTAAATTTTCTTTATTATTGAAATTAATATAAGTGCGAAAACGTTCGTATTGATAATTGAATTGGCGTAAAAATTTACCAATATTTTGTTTTCCGGCAGCAGTAAAAAGAACGTCATGAAATTCATTATCAGAAGCTAAAAAAGCACGTCCGATTTGACAAATTGGTAAATCAGATTCTGTTAATTCTTTTTGTTCTTGTAGAAGAAGCTGAATACGGAGTTCTAAAGCCTTATCATACA
>JAFWXB010000308.1 GCA_017523185.1 Lachnospiraceae bacterium
ATGACTACGAAATGTTACCGGCCAAAATGTATTGTTGAGTATGACAGAATGGCATTTTGCGAGCCGGTGAATGACATACGAATTACCTTTGATATGAATCTGCGGGCAACAGAAGCAGACCTTGCAGGATTATTTGATAAAAATTTAAACTCATTATATTATTTAACAAACAAAACTTATCCTGAAAGTATTTGGAAATTTTTTTCACACTTCGAATCCGACTTATTACTTTATTTAGAAAATCAATCTAATTCTACTTGTTTTTGGCAAACACTTCCAGAACTCGAATTAATGTATCTTAGTATACGTATACAAATATCTAAAACAGAATATTATTATGCCATTATAGGTCCAACATTAACGCTTTCCTACAACGATACATTAATTAAAACCATTTTAAAAAAAGCGAAATTTCCAATGTCACAAAAAGAAGAAATTTTTGATTTATATAAATCTATTCCTTCCTTTCAAACAAAAACAAAAAACTTATTCCTAACTTGTTATAACTTACTTACCACAATCAAATTTAAAGAATTGCCTACTTTATTAACAGACTCTCAAGAAGTCAAACTAGAAACTACTTATCACACATTTCATACATTTCAAAATCCAGCTTATACAAATGCAGATATTGAATGGAATTGTCAAAAAGAGCAATTATGGAGATTTGCAATTTCTCGTGGTGATTTAAAAAAAGCAAAACAAGCATTAAATGAAATGACAAGTACCGACTATTTATACTGTACACCAAATGACTCCTTACAAACACGAAAACATATTCTTTTTTCTGTCAATACGCTTTGTCGAGTTGCTGCCATTGATGGAGGGGCAGACTTTATTTCTGCTCATCAAACACATAATACCTTTTTTCTTTCTATAAAAAATCTTTCTAATACTACAGAACTCGATATGCTTATACAACATATTTTAGAAACATATTGTAATCTTGTAATTGCTTCACTCACAAAAACCTTTTCTCCTATTGTAAAAAAAGCAATTACTTATATTCATTACAATTACGAGCAACCACTAACACTCCATATGGTTGCACAATCCATTCCTTGTGGAGAAAGTCATCTTTCTCGCTGTTTTCACAAAGAAACAAAGAAAACTTTTAAAGAATACCTCAATGAGTTTCGTATCCAACAAGCGATTTCTTTATTAAAAACAGGATTATATCGTATTACGGATATTGCTTTACTTGTTGGATTTTCTTCTTATACAAAATTTAGTATTGCATTTAAAAAACAGACCGGAATTTGTGCTTCTGAGTATTCAAAAATGAACTAACACATATATAAAATTTTATTTAAAAATATATAAAAACAACTTTTTACATTTAAAACGCCCATACAACTATTTGTATGAGCGTCTTTTAAAATTTTTATATATTCTTTGTCACTATTTTACTTCAACTTTTTTCATATATATACATCTTCAACTATTTTTCTTTCATTTTATATATTATTAATTATAAAAACTTACTAATTTTACTTTTACTTATTCTTTTCTCAATAGCCTAATCACACTTTCCAAACTTTCTGCTTCTGCATAAAGCATTTGTTTTGTTTCTTCATTTGGCAAATCTTGGTCCGGTATCATAACAGGAATACAATTAGCTCTGTAAGCAGCTAAAATACCAGTTGGTGAATCTTCTAATACCATACATTCTTCCGGTTTTAAGCCTAATTTTTGTGCTGCATACAAATAAATATATGGTTCCGGTTTTCCTTGTTTTACCATATAACCACTCACTAATTCGTCAAATGCGTGTTCTAATCCTACTGACGAAAGATATGTTTTTGTGCGTTCTAATGGAGAAGATGTTGCAATTGCTGTTTTTATACCTTTTTCTTTTAAATACAACAACAATTTATGTATTCCCGACTTTAATGTAACTCCTTCTTTTTCCACAAAAACATTCATAAGTTCAATTCTCTTATTTCGAATTGCTTCATAATCAATCCCTTTTCCAAAATAAGATTCCAATTGTGCAATTCCTGCATTGCGATTCAGGCTTCGCATACCAAGTGCCTGTTCTTTTGTCATAGGATATCCAAAATACTGTGCTGCTTCTTGCCAAAAACGTGTATATAATTTCTCGGTATCTAATACAAGACCATCCATATCAAATAATATTCCACGAATCGTCGTTGTATCTATTTTTTCTTTTGCATAAATTGTAAATTTCTTATGGTGCATTTATTTCCATTTCCTCTTTCTATTATGTATTCTTATCCCAATTGTGAAGCCTCACACGACTAAAGTCGCGTGCTTCACATAAGTATCAATAGAATCATTACAACTATTTCTATTATGGAACAATTATAGTTTTATGAAAAATAACTAACAAAACTATTTATACAATATATTTTTGCACATTTGTCACATATTCATAAAAATTGTAAATAGATAATTTTTCTTAATTATCTATCCCACTTATCGCATAAGGAATTGATTTGGTCTGCAAATTTTGCTAAGTCTTTATTTGCCATACCTTCGGATTTTGTAATGACTGCCACAAGGCGTTGTCCTGCTGCAACAAGTCGTGCAAATACGGATTTTGCAATTTTTGTTGGTTTCTTCTTTTCTACTAATTTTCTACTGCCATTTTGAATACAAATATTTGCTTCTAAATCATAAATATCTC
>JAFWXB010000309.1 GCA_017523185.1 Lachnospiraceae bacterium
CAATATAATCATACTGAATTGCCATATACTGTTCTGTTTTGCGAAGACATTTATATACCATACGAACTGTATCTTTTAGATATTCAAGTGTACGCTGTTCTTTTGATATTACTTTCTCCCAATCCCATTGGTCTACAAAAATAGAATGAATATTGTCCGTATCCTCATCTCTGCGAATGGCATTCATATCGGTATAAATACCTTCTCCAATTGAAAAACCATATTTTTTTAATGCATAACGTTTCCATTTTGCAAGAGAATGTACAACTTCTGCACATTTATCATTTTGTTCCTTAATACCAAAAGAAACAGGTCTTTCATATCCATTTAAATTATCATTTAATCCTGTATCAGGGTCTACAAAAAGTGGTGCTGATACACGAGCCAAATGCAAACGCTGTGCCAACAAGCCTTGAAAAAAGTCTTTTACTGTTTTAATTGCAATCTGCGTATCATGCAAATTTAATTCGGATTCATAATCCTTTGGAATTACAAGTCTTTCCATACAAAATCACTCTCATTTCTTTTATAATTATATTATTTATTTCTTTTTAAAAAATTCCAAAGTCATACTTCTTATATAAATATAAAAAGCATGACTTCTTAATTTAACATTATTTATTTTAAAAGTAGAAACTTCCAATTTTTTAGATGATAAAACTCTATTTATTCGTATTTCAGTAAAATATATTTGAAAAATAAAATCCCCTATTAACAAATAAATATACCCTTCTTGAATTTATTAGTTATTATCATTTTGAGGTTTCTTTTTCACTTATCACATTTTATAACAATTATTTTATAATAATTACAATGTTTGTAATTCTTCTAACCAAATTCTGGCACTTGCATCTGATGGCATACGCAAATCCCCTCTTGGTGATACACCAATCGTTCCTACTTTTGGACCATCCGGTAAACAAGAACGTTTAAATTGCTGACTAAAGAATCTGCGATAAAATGTCTTCATCCATTTTAAGATATATCCTCTATCATATACATCATGGAATGCCATTCTTGCTAAAAGATAGATTTTTTCCGGTGAATAACCAAAACGAAGTACATAATACATAAAGAAATCATGTAATTCATATGGTCCTACTAAATCTTCTGTTTTTTGTGCAATTTGACCATCTTCCGGTGGTAACAATTCCGGTGATACCGGAGTATCTAATACATCTCTTAAAATAGAAGATAACTGTTCATTTTCACAAGTATCTGCGTAATATTTTACCAAATAACGTACTAATGTTTTTGGAACAGAAGCATTTACACCATACATAGACATATGGTCCCCATTTTATGTTGCCCAACCTAATGCCAATTCTGACATATCACCCGTTCCGAGTACCATACCATCATATTTATTTGCAATATCCATTAAAATTTGTGTACGTTCTCTTGCCTGACTGTTTTCATAAGTTACATCATGGATAAATTCATTATGACCGATATCTTTAAAATGTTGTAATACAGATTCTTTAATATCTACTTCCATAAAAGTAACACCAAGACTTACTATCATATTTACTGCATTATCATATGTTCTATCCGTTGTTCCAAATCCCGGCATTGTAACAGCTACAATTTCCTGACGATTTTTCTTTAAAATATCGAATGTACGAACTGCTACTAAAAGTGCAAGTGTAGAGTCTAACCCACCGGAAATACCAAGTACAACCGTTTTCGCTCCTGTATGCTCTATACGTTTCTTTAAGCCCATTGCTTGAATAGTGAAAATATCTTCACATCTTTGGTGTCTTACAATGTCATCACTTGGCACAAATGGTAA
>JAFWXB010000310.1 GCA_017523185.1 Lachnospiraceae bacterium
ATTGTTTTCTAAAAGTTCTTTCATTTTATCTGCAATATAACCTTTTGCAATACCACCTAGGTCAATAGAAGTAGAAGCATCTGTTAATCGCACTTTATTTCCATTTATTTCTATTAAATTATCTCCAATATGTGTCAAAGCAGAAGTAATTTTATCTTTTGATGGAAGATAAGAGGTATCTAATATTTTTTCACTTTTGTCAAGTGTTTTACTAAGTTCGGAAATATTCCAAAGTTTGCTTAAAGGTCCAATTGTAATGGTAAAAAGTCCATCACTTAGAGAACCATATTCTAAGGCTTTTTCAATTAAGAAAATAGTTTCTTCATCTACTTCTACAAAAGAACCGGCATTTGCGTTGATGTTCCAAATATCACTGCCGGATTTGGTAGCAGAAAAAAGTTCTTCATATTTTTGGGCTAATTGGAAACATTCATCAATATATGGGACTTCATCTTCGTTGTATACAATAATATTGATAATAGTGTCAAAATAAAAGTTAAATCTTTCAAATTGTTGTTTGGAATTTTTGGGATTAATATTGCACCCACTTAATAAATTAAGTGATAGTAAAATAGGTAAAAGTAAAGTAAATAATTTTTTCATCATGTATCCTCCAAGCAAATGTAATGTAATCAATATATCATATTTTAACTGAATTAAGAATATTTTTATGTTAAATATGTAATGAAATCATTGATTTGTGATTTATTCACTTAAAAAGTAATAGTTAGTATTACCAATTATTATAGCATAATCAGGAAATATTTTTTGTATTTTTTCTTAAGATATGATAGAGTATAGTTTGTACTTGTAAATAAGTAAACTTTTTATATATAGAAATAGAAAGTGATAACAGACAATTGTTTATAAACAAGTAGCAAAGATGAATGTTCAAAAGAGAGGTTTACTTTATGAATAAAGAAGAACAAAAAGAATATAAAAGAGTAGTTATAAAAATCGGGTCTTCTTCATTGACCCATAAAAAGACAGGAAGTATTAATTTTTCTAAAATGGAGCGTTTGGTAAGGGTGTTATGCGATATGCGTAATCGTGGCATGGACGTTTGTTTGGTAAGTTCAGGTGCTATTGCAGTAGGAAAAGATGCAATTTCTTTAAAAGAAAAACCAACAGATATTTCTATGAAACAGGCTTGTGCAGCAGTTGGCCAAGCAAGACTTATGATGACTTATCAGAAGTTATTTGGAGAATACAATCAAATTGCAGGTCAGATTCTTATGACAAAAAGCACAATGACAAATACAGTTTCCAGAGAAAATGCAAAAAATACATTTGAGGAGTTATTTAAAATTGGTGTCATTCCGGTTGTAAATGAAAATGATACTGTAAGTACCTATGAAATGCAATTTGGCGATAATGATACATTATCTGCATTAGTAGCTTCTCTTGTAGGAGCAGATTTGTTGATTTTATTAACAGATATCAATGGGCTTTATACAGATGACCCACATAAAAATCCGGATGCTTTTTTTGTGAAAGATGTATGGGAAATTGATGATAAAATCTTAGAAATGGCAAAAGGTTCCACAGGAAGTAAAGTTGGAACAGGTGGAATGGCAACAAAATTGACAGCTGCTCAAATTGCTACACACGCAGGAGCAGATATGATAATTGCAAATGGAGAAAATGTTTCCATTATTGAAAAATTATTTGAAGGAAAACAAATAGGCACATGTTTTCATGCAAATAAGGATAATATTGATTTAGAAGCTTATCTAAATGGAGAAGATTTTAATTTATATGGAGGAGAATAAAATGTTAGCAGAAAAAATCAATCGTATTAATGAATTATATAGAAAATCCAAAGCAGAAGGATTAACAGAAGAAGAAAAAAAAGAGCAGGATTTATTAAGAAAAGAATATATTGCAAATGTTAGAAAGAATTTAAAAGCACAACTTGACAATATTGATGTGGTAAGTGAAGATGGAACAGTAGAAAATCTCGGTGAAAAATTTGCAGAAAAACAGTAGAAATCGTAATAAGTAATTAAGGTTGCTTTCTAATTTATAAAGATTGGAATAATATATTTTAAATAATACTAGGAAAGAAAGGTTTTTTTATGGAATTAAGAGCAATGTGCCAAAAGGCATACGAAACAAAACGAATGGTTGGAACATTAGACACCGAAACAAAGAATAAAGTATTATACGCAGCAGCAGATGCTTTATTAGCAAATGAAGAAGCAATTTTAAAGGCAAATGAAACAGATATTGAAAATGCCAAAAATAAAGGCATGGAAACAGCAATGATTGACCGTCTTCGATTAAATCACACACGTATTTGTGATATGGCAGATGGATTACGTCAGGTAGCTAAGTTAAATGACCCAATAGGAGAAGTTTTAACAGAAACAACACGTCCAAATGGTCTTGTGATTAAAAAAGTAAGAGTGGCATTAGGGGTTGTAGGGATTATTTATGAATCCAGACCAAATGTAACTTGTGATGCTTTCGGACTTTGTTTTAAAACAGGAAATTGCGTTGTATTAAAAGGTGGTTCTGATGCCATTTGCTCGAATACAGCGATTGTAACTGCTTTAAAAACAGCTTTAAAAGAAAATGACATCTCTGAATATGCCTTAAATCTCATTGAAAGTACAGACCGTGAAACAACAACAGCTTTTATGAAAATGAAAGAATATGTTGATGTATTAATTCCAAGAGGTGGAAAAGGTTTAATTTCCAATGTTGTTGCAAATGCAACAATTCCGGTTATTGAAACAGGTGTAGGAAATTGTCATGTATATGTAGATGAACAAGCCGATTTGGATATGGCAGTAAGTATTGTAACAAACGCAAAAACACAGCGTGTCAGCGTATGTAACGCATGTGAATCATTATTAGTACATAAAAATATTTTAGATAGCTTTTTACCAAAATTACAAAGTAAATTAATGGAAAAACAAGTAGAATTGCGTGCAGATGAAGAATCCTATACGGTGTTAGAAAATAGTTTTGAAAATGCAGAAGGAAACCAAAAAGATACTTTCTTAAAGAAAGCAAGTGAAGCAGATTGGGGAACAGAGTATTTAGATTATGTGCTTTCCATTAAAACAGTAGCAAATGTAGAAGAAGCAATTTCCCATATCAATCAGTATAATACAGCTCATTCTGAAGCAATTGTAACAGAAAACTGTGATACAGCTCAAAAGTTTTTAAATGAAGTTGATGC
>JAFWXB010000311.1 GCA_017523185.1 Lachnospiraceae bacterium
ACGTCATTGCTTGTCAATTTGCAAATGGCAATTTCATCAATATTTTTTAATACGGATAATGCCACGTCTAAGCCTGATTTTGTGTTTGGAGCAAGGTCTTTTTGTGTTGCGTCACCTGTAATAACAACTTTTGAACCAAAACCGATACGCGTTAAAAACATTTTCATTTGTGCAGGTGTCGTGTTTTGTGCTTCATCTAAAATAATAAACGCATTATCTAAAGTACGACCACGCATATATGCAAGTGGTGCAACTTCAATTAAGCCTTTTTCCATGTTTTTTTGGAAGCTGTCGGCTCCCATAATCTGATACAAAGCATCGTAAAGTGGTCTTAAATACGGGTCAACCTTGCTTTGTAAATCGCCTGGAAGAAAACCAAGTTTTTCGCCTGCTTCAATGGCAGGTCTTGTCAAAATAATACGTCCTACTTCTTCGTTTTTAAATGCCGTAATTGCCATTGCCATTGCAAGATACGTTTTTCCGGTACCTGCAGGCCCCATACCAAACACAATCATTTTTTTACGAATCGCATCTACATATGATTTTTGACCTAAAGTTTTTGGTTTTATTGG
Source organism: Lachnospiraceae bacterium (assembly GCA_017523185.1). The sequence continues at coordinate 573 of JAFWXB010000311.1, forward strand.
TTTTCCCATTGTGGTATGACAAATTAAGTCATTGTCAATCTCTACCATTGCACTACTTTTATTTTCTGCCAAAAGAGCAATTCCATAATTGACATTCTGTTCTGTAATTGTATTGCCACGTTCAGCCAGTTCATTTAATTGCTTAAATAATTCTACTGCAGCAGCAGTATTTGATTCATTTCCAATAATTTTAATCTGTTCATTTCGTAAAACTACCGTAACACCTAACGCTCGTTCTATTTTTTTAATATGAACGTCAAACTGTCCAAAAATATTAGTCATATTTTTCGCTGGAAGTTGTATCATTCTCTCGTTCAAACTCATCTGTCTTATTATCCTCCACAGGTATATTTATTCCAATTTGCTCCTGAACCATAACTTTTCCTAAAATAGACATAGTATGTTCAGTCTTTTCTATCATAACATTTTTTTTAAGAATTATAACCCCATTTTTTTGTAAATTTGAAAGAAATTGGTTAAATTTTAAATAACCTAAAGCATTTATGGAGTTTTCCGGTGAATCAGACACAATATTCAATGCACAAAGTTCCATTTCCGTAATGACATTCCTATATTCATACATAACATTACCATAAATTTCTCCGTCTGCCCGAACAGACAATATTTGTTTCACTTCTCCATTATCGTCAAAAATTTCACATTGTCCTGCGATTAAAACATCTCCCTTTTTCACAGAAACTCCTTTTTTGACACATGCTGTTCCTGTTCTTGTTACAATGGATACAATGTTTGCATCTTTATTTGCCACAAAATCATATCGAATAGGAGTTTTGTCATCTTCTATCTTTGTCATATGTTCTTCATATAAAGATTCTCTCACGCGAATATAAAGTTTGGTATGTTCAATGTACACAGATACCCAACCAAGATTATTATATTGTTCTCGTAACAGATATTCAATATCCATACAATCAATTTCTTTGTGTTTTTTTCCAATAATTTCATCTTCGGCATGAATGGTATCAAGAATTTCCAAAGTGGTTACTTCTTCGTTTCCCGAAATATCAATTTCCCAAACATAATTTAAACTATTTAAAAAGAAAACAAATAAAATAGCAAGAAAAACGAAAAACCATTTTAATTTTTTATGACGATAACACCAAAACGGAAACCCGATTTTTCGCACAATTCGAAAATGTGTCTTTGTTTTTTTTAAATATGGACGAATCGAATAAAAATCTTTTAAACTCATATGAATTTTTACTACACGCTCAAGGTCATAACTAATATTCCATATTTTTATGCCATTTATCGAACATAAATTCAAAAAACGATTGATTTGTCTTCCTGTTAAAATTGCAGATATGTAACCATAAAACCAACGCAAAATACGTTCCATTAAATTTAACCAAAATGTAAGGAATGAATATATCCTGAAATCGTCAATTCTTCCTTACAAAAAGAGTTAATAAAAAGCGACTTCCCCGTAATTTCAATACGAAATTCCTTTGCCAAAATAACAATTTCTTCCTGACTATACGCAAGAATACCACGATGATTGGAAATGTACAACTCTCGATTTCCAATCATATGTATATTTGGCATACCTAAAAACAGGTCTTTGGGAAGCTCTAATGATTCAATTATCGTGGTTTTGGTTTCTTTATTATGGTTACTCATAATAAACTATATGTAGAATTGGCTTGTTTTATTACTTATGATATGGTTTATGATTTTAATTGTAAGCATAAACCATATTTTTTTCGCGTACTTTAAAATGCGTTTTGGATATTTTTCTTTATTTTTTCCATAGTAATTATTGTTATTTTTATAGATTTATTTCTTTCTAAGAATGATTAGGATTTCTTTTTTTTGGTTTTAAGAAATCCGGAATTTCAATAGCAACTTGCTGTACAGATTGTTTTTTTAAGCCTACTGTATATTCTCCACCAGCTGAAATAGCAATCATATTTTTTCAATCGGTTACATTGCATCGACCCTATTTATTATTTCCAACAGCCACAACCGTTCCATCTTTTTTTAACCCGACGGTATGCCAATAACCTGCAGAAATAGCAATCATATTTTTCCAATCGGTTACATTGCATTGACCAAAGTAATTATCACCAATAGCCACAACCGTTCCATCTTTTTTTAAGCCGACTGTATGTTTTACACCAGCAGAAATAGCAATAATATCTTTCCAATCGGTTACATTGTATCGACCATATTTATTATCACCAACAGCCACAACCGTTCCATCTTTTTTTAACCCTACGGTATGAAAAACACCTGCAGAAATAGCAATCATATTTTTCCAATCGGTTACATTGCATGGACCATCTTCAATATTTTTATTTCCAACAACCACAACCGTTCCATCTTTTTTTAACCCGACGGTATGAAAACCACCTGCAGAAATAGCAATCATATTTTTCCAATCGGTTACATTGCATTGACCATCTTTATTATTTCCAACAGCCACAACCATTCCATCTTTTTTTAACCCGACGGTATGAAAACCACCTGCAGAAATAGCAATAATATCTTTCCAATCAGTTATATTGCATTGACCATATTTATTACTCCCCACAGCCACAACCATTCCATCTTTTTTTAACCCGAC
>JAFWXB010000312.1 GCA_017523185.1 Lachnospiraceae bacterium
ATTATTTGTTTCTTTCTCTGTTTCTATGGTAAATTCCAGTCGAAAATGACGAATTTGCATTTGTTTTAATGCTTTCTGTTCTCCAAATAAAAGTACCGGAACAGAATTGTAAATTACATTATAACATTCTGCACAATGATTTTTTACAGGAAAAAGTACATGATAACGGTCTTTTAAATAGCTTATTTGTGATTTTTTATCACACCCAATTGTATTTTTATGCACACAACCGGCAGTTGTCATAAGTGGATAATGTCCGTAAATCACCATTTCACTTTCCTGATTGTTGCGTTTTCGAATTTCTTTTTGGTTTAATTCCAATGGAATTGTATCGCGACAAATGCCATAATTTCTAAATGCTTCTTTTGCATAATTATTATAAGTATACATATTGTGGTCAATTACGACTTTTATCGTCGGAAAATATGTTTTTACAAATGCAAGTGCTTCATAATTTCGTACTACAAAGCCATCGAATGTTACATTTTTAACTCTCCTACTATACTTTTATAAAAATCAGCTGTATGTGTTCGAAAAATAAGGGGAAGTTTTAGGAAAAATTCTTTATTGACTTTATGTGTGGCTTCTACATCTTGTTGTAATTTTTCTAAGAAACTATCCTTTTCTCGTTTTTGAAAACTTCTATACATTGTTGTATCTGCATAAACCGTAGTTACAAAACTTCTCTGCAATACAGCTTGTAATTGTTCGTTTGTTTCACAAGAACAAATAACTTGCGATATACTTTCATTATGTTTCTTTTCTGTATTGTCTTTATTATCTAATTCGCTATTACAAACATTCGTTTGATTTAATTTGTAACTATTTTCTTGTTTTTCAATTTCTTCAAGTTCTTCCAAACAAACAGCCTCTGCTTTTTTCTTTCGCAAATACTCATCAAGTATTTCTTGTTCCAATTTTGCCAAAGCATCTCTGCGAAGTTGGTTTAATACTCCATTTGGCACAAAAATATCATTATCCATGACAACATGCAATTCTGTAAATACAAATGGAGAATCTCCCGTCTTTTTCATGCGATTTATAACATCTTCTTTTAAAAGTGGCTTATTACGGGCTTCTGATGCTTCTCCTAACATTACACATACTTGATAGGAATTGCAGTTATTTAGATTTGTTTCTTGTAAATTGTTATGGAATACATTTTCCGTATCTGCAATATCATTTAACTCTTTTTTATAAGTATCAAAATTTTGTGGTTGTAACATATTATTTTTATCTATATAACAAACCTTGAATGTCATAGGTTGTCCCTTTTTTAAGACCAATTCCCCACAAATCGGCAACTGGCTTTTTTTCCCTACATAACGTTCTTCGATTTGTTTGTGAAGTGCTTCATTCGACTTTTCATAAGATGGTTTTTCAAAAGTTATCATACTTTTATCGTTATGTTTTTCAAAATATTCTGTTGTAAATCCACAGCGATTTCCCAATTCATATAAATGTTGCATATCTTTTTTTGATACTTGTTGTTCCATATCTATATATTTTCGATAAAAAGATACAACACCTGCTGCATATGAAGCTTGTTTCATTCTTCCTTCAATTTTGAGTGAATACACACCTGCTTCTTTTAATTGTTTTAAATAAGAAATCCCACATAAATCCTTTAAACTTAAAATATAAGATTCTTTTTTGATTTCTTTTTTCTTTTCATCTAAAATCGCATATGGAAGTCTGCAAGGCTGTGCACAACGTCCACGATTGCCACTACGCCCACCTAATAAACTACTAAATAAACATTGTCCTGAATATGAGTAGCATAATGCACCATGAATAAATGCTTCCAGTTCTATATTTGCTTCCTCCCTAATTTGCTTCATTTCTGCAATTGACAGTTCTCTCGCAAGCACAACACGTTCTATTCCAAGTTCTTTTAAAAACTTAGCACCTTCTACACCTGTAATTGTCATTTGTGTACTTGTATGAATCGGAAGTTGTGGAAAATATTTCTTAATAAAA
>JAFWXB010000313.1 GCA_017523185.1 Lachnospiraceae bacterium
CACATCGCCGATCCGCCGTTATCCTGACATGCTCGTGCACAGGCTTCTGTCGCAGTATCCCATCTGCTTTTTGGGTTAATTCATACACAAATCCGTCTATATAATAATTTTCGCCACGTTTTAAAATATGAGGAGCGAAGTAAGTTTTCCAGTTGTTCATAAGTTTTGCCTTTCTATGGTAATATTTTACAGAGTAGTCTATAATTAGTAGTTTATAGGGAAAAGTAAATGTTTGCAAGAGGTCTGATATATAATATTTTTATCCCCTATTTAATACTCTACTCATTTTGGGTTGAAAACTTATCTAGTTCTGTTAAATTTGGAAAGTTTATCATTTCAACTACACTTTTTTCTTGCAAAAATATGTTACCCAATCAAAACTTGCTTTCCATCAAAAGCAAATCCATATTTATAAATTCTATCTTTTGCAATACCTTTCGAAATTAACACAGTTTCATATTTTTTATCTTCTATTTGTTGTAATGCTACATCAACAGTTTCTTTTAAACTTACTTCCTCTCCTTTATCATGTACCTTAAATTCCAAAATATATGCATTATCTTCTCGATTTTGTGGTTCTAACATCACATCATATCGTCCAAAACCACTTTCACGATTCGAAGTTATGATATATCTTCCATTCAATTCTGCCAAAAGCCCTAATACAAAACCATGATAAAAGCGTTCCGGTTCTTCTCTTTTTCGTCCTTTTACTGTATCAAAATAACTAAACATCTGTAATGTCAAACGATTCATATAGACATTCATAGCTTTTTTATCCCCAAGCATAAAGGCTGTTATAAAATCACTATAGTCATCTTCTACTTGATAAAACCATTCTTGTACCATATTAAGAAACATATACTTTACTTCATGATTCGTTAATGCTACTTTATACATTGGTTTCTTACCTATTGCAATTCGTTCTAACTGCTCATATTGAATCACTTTTAAATATCCACTCGCTAAAAGCAAACTCCAAATTGCAGATTCATTGCCACCAAGTTGATTATATGAAATTTGTTCCTCTATAGGACACGATATAGATTCTCCTTGCAAAAGAATTTCAAAAGAAGTCTTAACTTTTCGATTTCCTTCTCGAATTAATTTTCCTACCAAAGTATTCGAACTTGTATTCGCCCAATAAGCATCATATTTCCCTGTATCTAAAAAATTTAAAATAGACCATGGATTATAAATATCTGTATGTGTTCCAAATAAAAAACCATCATACCAAAACTTAACACCAGTTTTTTCGCTAATTAAATGACATTCTTCTAAACCTACAAATACTTCTTCTTCCGTAAAACCAAAACACGTTGCATACTTATCAGAAGTTACAGTTACTACTTGCAAATTATTTAAATCGGAAAAAACAGACTCTTTACTTACTCTTGTAATTCCGGTCATAATACCTTTTTCCAAATATGGATTTGTTTTAAATGTAGAATTAAATAAACTTCTTGTAAATGATACAAAATCATCCCAAAAACCTTGCAAATAAGCCTCTTGCATTGGAGTATCATACTCATCTAAAAGAATTATCACTTTTTTCCCATAGTAGCGATATAAATAATTCGATAACTGATGCAATGCCATAGTAGCAACATCATCACTCATATCTGCTGATACATTATCAAAAAATTCTTTATCTTTCTCTGTTAAAACATCACTTTCTCTTAAAAAAATGAATTGAATATATAAATTTGTAAGGATTTGATTAATTTTTCTTCTAGCCGTAATATACTCTCTTTCTTTTATATTTGCAAAAGAAATACTTATTACAGGATATGTTCCCTGAAGTTTTTGATACTTTTCTTCATTCCATATAGACAGACCTTGAAATAAATCTCCTCTATTTGCATATTCTACTGAAAAAAACGTTTCCAACATATTCATATTTAGAGTTTTTCCAAAACGACGAGGACGGGAAATTAAAGTAACACTATCTTCACTTTCCCACCATTCCTTGATAAAATGCGTTTTATCCACATAAAACACATTTTTTATAATCATTTCTTCAAAATTTTGGATTCCAATTGCGATTGTTCTTGACATAAGAGCCTCCAAAGATAAAAGTTTATAGATTTCAGCAAAAAAGCTATGCATATTATATAGGTAAGATGATTTAATGATACCTATATAATAGCATAGCTAGTTGTAGGAAACTATATATCTTTTTAGGATACACTTTAAATTTTTTTAGACATATCTACTTCTTTTTCCCATCTCAAAATATATTCCTAATAAAATAACAAAAAGAATACTAGATACTCCAAACACTATTTTATAAATATCTCTATAATCAGATGCATCTGTATTTGGCAAGGCTACCTGATATAAAGTTTCTGTTGTTAAAGCTGATATTGCATATGTTTGTTCGGATATTAAACTTATTAATTCTTTTTCAGCAATTACTTCTAATTCACTTTCATTATTTGCAGTTCCAGCTTTTATACTAACATTCACATCATCTACACCTGTAATTTGAATATCATCAGCATTATTAAAAATTTTAATATTACCATTTAAACTATTTGCAACAATATCTGCAACAACAACTTCACCTTCATAATAAAAAATATAAGAAAATTTAGATACATATCCATTATCTGAAATTACGGAAATATTATAATTATCATCTTCTACAGAAACTGTAATATTTCCTTTTTCTAAATCACTACATATTACAGCTATATTATTTCCATAAATCTCAAAAGAACCACCTTTTTCCAATACTTCCATACTAATTGTTTGGTTATCATTTACCCAAAATGCCGGTTTATCTTGCAATACTTCTTCATTATTACTGATACCATTTCCAATTTCTATTCCATCGGAAATTAAATTAACATTATCACTTGTTTTTAATAAATAAGAATCGTTTTGTTTCAACTCATCTAAATATATTTTTTGTACTGTTTCTATTGGTTGAACAAATGTAATATATGTACCCTCTACATTACTTGACCTATATTCTTCTGTAACACTTGTTCGATATACCCATTCACCTGTATAACTTCCTTCAATTTTTTCTAAGTCTAAATAATTTACCACACCAACACAATTGCTATCATATACCATGATTACCGTTTTGTCGTCTTGTTCTTCCCAATCACAGGCTAATACAGCATGTTCTGCATACATACCATCGGATTCTGTATGTTTTGTCATGGCTATAATTACAGGTTCTGCACAATTATTTTCAACAGAATTTTTTACTGTATCTACAAGCTTACTAATATTTTCTACTTGTTTATTATTTCCATAACTTTTATTTTCATTTATTTCTTGAACAATAGAAGGTAAAAATTGAGAAACTTGCCCTATTTTTAATAATTCTAAAAGTGTTAAATTTTCTTTTTCATTCACACTTTCCATTTGTAATGACCATATACCATATTTCATATCTCCAAAATCTTCTATATTCAAAAAATCCGTATATGAAATTGCTGAAGACATAACTGCCATTCCAAAACATAAACTCTGAAATTCGGAATGCATTTCTAAAATCTTTTCTCTTTGTGCAAGTGGAAACAAATACGATACAATTGGTATTGTATTTTCTACAGATATATTACCAAAAGAAAAACTATTATCTATATCCGGTAATACTTCAAATGTCCAATCAAATACTTTTTCATCTCCATTATAAGAGTTATAAAACGCTCCATCCATTGATACAAAATCAAAAAATTCTATATTTACAGTACCTTTTTGTTCTGTATATAACTTTATATTTATATCATTACTTCCTGCAACAAATGCAATCATATCATCATTATATACATATTGCCCATTTTCATTAATAAGATTACTTCCTATAATTTCATAAGTTTCATTTCCTATAGAAATTACCATTTTTGCTTCTTCACTTATGTTTGGAACAAATGTTTGATTTGTTGAAAACTGCATTTCGATATAACCATCTACGGCATAACAATCTCCACTATTTAATGGAGATAAGGTAACCACGGTTTCATCTGTAAGTATTTCCTGATTATTTTGCATTTCAGAATTATCTGTCATTTCGCCATTTTCTGTTAATGTATTTACAAACTCTCCCTGAACTAATACATTTTCCAACACTTTAATAGGCTCGGTTTGTTCTAATATTGTGCCATTTCCTACTTGCCCATAACTATTATTTCCCCAACAATATAAATCTCCTGTGGTTGTAATAGCATTCATATTATACACATTCATAGAATTGGAAACTACATTACTTAATACCTTTATTGGTGTTAATTGATGTCCTGTACTTTCATTTACAATCAATTCTTCTTCACTTGCAATATTTCCATTTCCTATCTGTCCATAACTATTATTTCCCCAACAATATAAATCTCCTGTGGTTGTAATAGCATTCATATTATACACATTCATAGAATTGGAAACTACATTA
>JAFWXB010000314.1 GCA_017523185.1 Lachnospiraceae bacterium
AATGGCTGTCAAATTCATGACTTTATTTTTTTCTATCAACATCTCATAATATATTTGAAATTGTTCGAGTTGTTTTTCGTCTAATTCAATTCCAATACTATGAAGTTCTTCTATAAATGAATTAAAATTATATTTCATCTGTCAATCTCCATAATTTACTATAAAACTAAATAAATTCTTTGAAAACATAGCTAACTAATATATCCTATATATTAATCCTCTTTATTTCCATTTAATTGAAAAAATAATTCCGGATTCGAATATTTTAATTGTTCCAAATATACTAAAATAACAGAAGTATCGGCTGGAGAAACTCCTGAAATTCGAGATGCTTGTCCAATATTTAATGGTTGATATTTGTTTAACTTTTGAATCGCTTCCATTCGTAATCCATTAATTTCATTATAATCAAAATTTTGTGGCAATTTTTTCTTTTCCAATCGTTTAAACTGTTCTACCTGCTTGATTTGACGTTTAATATAACCATCATATTTAATTAAAATATTTACTTGTTCAATTACATCATATGGAAGTTCTTTACGCTCTACATCAATTGGAGCAAGTTTTTCATAATCTAATTCCGGTCTGCGAATCAATTCTGCAATATTTGTTCCTGTATTTAATGGAATACTTCCATAACTTTCTAATAATGCCTGTACTTCTTTCGATGCACCAATTTTAACATTTTGACAACGCTTAATTTCTTCCTCAATTAAACGCTCTTTTTCACAAATCCAATCATATCGTTCTTTTGAAATCAACCCAATTTCATATCCTTTTTTGGATAAACGCAAATCTGCATTATCCTGACGAAGCAATAAACGATATTCTGCTCTGGAAGTCATCATACGATATGGCTCAAATGTTTCTTTTGTTACTAAATCATCAATTAAAACACCAATATATCCTTCCGAACGGTCAATAATAATCGGTTCTTTTCCTTGAATTTTTCGAACTGCATTAATTCCTGCAATTAAACCTTGACAAGCTGCTTCTTCATAACCGGAACTACCATTAAACTGACCACCACTAAATAATCCCGAAACATTTTTAAATTCCAATGATGCATAAAGTTGATTTGGATTGATACAATCATATTCAATGGCATATGCATTACGCACAATTTTCGCATTTTCAAGTCCCGGTAAAGTACGATACATAGCAAACTGAACATCTTCCGGTAATGAAGATGACATTCCTCCTACATACATCTCATTTGTATGTAATCCTTCCGGTTCAATAAAAATCTGATGACGCTCTTTTTCTGCAAATTTTACTACTTTATCTTCTATGGATGGACAATATCTTGGACCTGTTCCCTCAATTACGCCTGCATAGAGTGGAGAACGATGTAAATTTGCTCGAATAATTTCATGTGTCGTCGGATTTGTATATGTCAACCAACAAGAAGCCTGTTCAATCTGTACATCTTCCGGATTTGTCGTAAAGGAAAATGGAACTACCCTTTTATCTCCAAATTGTTGTTCCATTTTTGAAAAATCAATACTTCTTTTATCAATACGAGCAGGTGTTCCCGTTTTAAAACGATACATTTCTATTCCATGTGCTTTTAAGGAGTCTGTTAAATGTGTTGCAGATTGTAAGCCATTTGGACCTGTATGTGCAATCATTTCTCCTGTTAAACATCTCGCATTCAAATATGTTCCTGTACATAACACAACTGCTTTACAGCAATATGTCGCACCTGAAACTGTTTTTATTCCCGTAATTGCATTATTCTCATCTGTTATAATTTCAGACACTTCTGCCTGACGAATTGTCAAATGGTCTGTATTTTCCAATGTCTTTCGCATTTCCATCGTATACATCATTTTATCTGCTTGTGCACGAAGGGAATGTACAGCCGGACCTTTGGATTTATTCAACATTTTTGATTGAATAAATGTTTTATCAATATTTTTTCCCATCTCACCACCAAGAGCATCAATCTCTCTTACAAGATGACCTTTTGAACTTCCACCAATATTCGGATTACAAGGCATAAGTGCAATACTGTCTACACTTACCGTAAATAAAATGGTTTCCATTCCAAGTCGTGCACTTGCTAATGCAGCTTCACAACCTGCGTGTCCTGCACCAACAACACACACATCATAATTTTCCATGATTACAGGCATCTTTTACACCTCTTTCTATTTTGCTACTTCAATTACCTTTATTTATAAAGTATCTTATCTATGTTCTATTTCTAATATAGCGATTCCAAAAATCTAAATAACTCTTTTATTTTCCCATACAAAATTTACTAAAAATTTCATTTACTAAATCATCTTCTACCGATTCTCCAATCATTCTTCCAAGTGCTTCATATGCACTCATCAAATCAATCGAAAAGAAATCTTCCGGCATTTCATCTTCAATACTTTGCACAACTAAATACAAACTATCTAATGTTTCTTGTAATGCATTTTTTTGTCTGATATTTGTAATATATACTTCATCATTAAACGAAACTTCTCCTTGAAAGAACATCTCTTTTATCGTATCTTCTAATTCTGTAATTCCTGTATTTTCTTTTGCTGAAATCGAAATAATTGTTTTATCCAAATGGTTTTGTACTTCTTCTTTTGAAGTTACAATGTCTAAATCGGATTTATTTAATAAAACTACAGCTTTTTTATCATTTAAAATTTCCATAATTTCAAAGTCATTGTCATCTAACTTTGTAGAACTATCAATGACATAAATAATAAAATCGGCCTTATTTGCATATTCTTTCGCTTTATTTACACCAATTTTTTCCACAACATCTTCCGTATTTCGGATTCCTGCTGTATCCATAATATTTAAAGAAATTCCATGCAAATTTATCTGTTCCTCTAATACATCCCTCGTTGTTCCTGCAATATCGGTTACAATCGCTCTATCTTCTCCCACTAAAATATTCAAAAGAGAAGATTTTCCTGCATTTGGTTTTCCTACAATAACCGTATTAATGCCCTCTTTCAAAATTCTTCCATTATCAGCAGAATCCAATAACTTTTTTACACGATTTATGGCATTTTTAACAATAGTTATCAACAATTGTGGATAACCTTCTAACGAAATATGTTCAGGGTCATCAAGTGCTGTTTCAATAAATGCAATTTCATGCAAAATATCCCCACGAATTTCTTTTACATCTTTTAAAACAGAGCCCTTTAACTGACTTAACGAACTCTTTAAAGCAAACGCATTTTTTGAATTGATAACATCAATGACAGATTCTGCTTGTGTTAAATCAATACGCCCATTTAAAAATGCTCGTTTTGTAAATTCTCCCGGCTCTGCCGGTCTTGCACCATATTTTATCACAGTTTCTAAAATGCGTTTCATTACATACACACCACCATGGCAATCAATTTCTATGGTATCTTCTTTTGTATACGTATTTGGAGCTTTCATCAGAAGTACCATTACTTCATCAATCATTTCTTCTCCATCATAAATATATCCATAATGAATCGTATGTGAATCACATTCACTTATCTTTTTCTTTCCATTTTTTGAACGATATATCTTATCTATAATTGCCAATGCTTCTGTTCCACTTAAACGTACAATCCCAATTCCGGACGGGCTCATGGCAGTTGCAATTGCTGTAATTGTATCTGATTTCATATGCACTCCATTTCTAAATTTCATATTTTTAAATAACAAATCATTTTCATATAGGATTTCCACAAAAAATCCGGCATTTTATAAGTTATCCACAATTTAAAAATTTACTACTCAAATAAATATTTATAACCCATTTTTCAACTTAATCAAAACAAACTAACTTCTTTTTTATTCCATTTACTTTTTAATATAAACTCCAATACAACCCAAAAATATATTTCTGAAATATTTCTTTCTATATTTTAAAACATTATTTTTATCATCAAATTATTGTAAAACCATATTTTATTCTAAGAGAAAAAAGACTGTCGCTTAATCTATTTAAGCAACAGTCTTTCTAAACTAGCGTTTCAAGGTTACAACAACATGTCTGTAAGGTTCTTCCCCCTCACTATGTGTTGTTACAAATCTGTCATTCTGAAGTGCAGAATGAATTACCCTTCTTTCAAACGGATTCATTGGCTCTAAAGCAACTGCACGCTTGGTTCTCTTTACTTTATACGCAATATTTTTTGCAAGATTTTCCAATGTATCTTTTCTTCTGCTACGATAATCTTCTGTATCTACTTTTATCTTATAATAAGTTTCAGAATGTTTATTTACAGCAAGATTTGTTAAATACTGTAAAGAATCTAAAGTTTGTCCACGTTTTCCAATTAAAATGCCCATATCATCGCCTTTTAATTCTACATCAATCAACTTTTCTTCTTCATCTGTTTTTAAAATAATTTTAACTTCCAAATCCATTGCCTGAAATACAGATGTTAAAAATTCCTTTACTTTATCTTGTACGGAAAATCTTTTTGTAGCTTTAATAACTGCATTTTTTCTTCCCAATCCAAAGATTCCCATACTTCCCTGTTCAATTACTTCAAATTCAATTTCACTACTTGGTACACCAAGTCGAATGGAGGCTTCTGTCAAAGCCTCATCTACTGTTTTCGCTGAAACTTCAATATATTCCATTCCTAATTTCCTCCCCTTATTTACGAGAATTTCTTTCATTAAATTCTCGTACCATATTTGCTTTTGCAGCTAAACTTCCCTGTTTTGCATTTGCTTTTGCTTCTAAAGCACTTTTTAATTGTGCTTCTTTTTCAGCAGAAACACTTACACTTGCCTTATTTTGAACGGTTCTTGTATTCATCATAGCTGCATTGCGAATTTGGTTTTCTGAAATCCCCATTTTTTCACGTTTTGCTTTGGCTTTTTCTTGATTTTGCTTAATAATATCATCTAAATCTAAATTTTCGATATATTTATTAATAGCCATCTGCTGAATACTTCTATATACTGCAGAAATAACCCAATACAGACCAAGACCTACCGGAACTGAAAAACACATTACAAGTGACATAATTGGCATCATTGTATTCATAGTTTTCATCTGTTGTGCCATCATATCCCCTTGAGTATTCTTTTTATTGTCATTTTTCATTTCCATTAACTTACTATTTGCTACCTGTGTCAAATAAGAAAGCACCGGTATCATCAACGCTGCAAATACCAATAAGTAATTTTTTGCACTAAAACTTGTAAGAATGGTATTCCATGGTGTATCAGAAATATTCAATCCAAAGAAATGATTAAATTCATAAAAAGCTTCTGTACCGGAATTTACAATTTGATTTACAGATTCTAATCCTTTAAAGTATACTTCCCCATCTGCATTTGGAACAATCAAACTTTCTACAGAAGGAACTTTATAAAGAATATCAACAATAAAATTTTTTACTTCTTCTACTGTATTTGTTTCAGATACCACAAAATCAGGTCTTGTTGATAATGCAATCTTAAAATCTGTTTGGATTTTTGTCATAATTTCTGCAAATCCATCATAATTATAAATTTCATCTGCAACTACTACAAACTTTTCTTTTACTGCTGAAATATATGCAGGTACATTATAAAATACACGATAAAGTGCAAATAAAATAGGCATCTGAATCAACATCTGTACACAAGTACCTGTTGGAGAAATTCCATATTTCTCATAAACCATCTGTGTTTCCTGATTCATAGCCATTACAGATGCTTGGTCACTTCTATTTTTGTATTTTTCCTGAATTGCTTTAATTTCCGGCTGCATCTTTTGTGACAGTTTCGAAAATTTCTGCTGTTTATAAGTCAGAGGCAATAAACAGGTATAAATAACAAATGTTAATAAAATAATGCTTAAACCAACATTTTCAATGCCACAAACATCACTCATAAACACATAAATGCCATTCATAATCCATCCTAACAATTTCGCAATCGGTCCAAGGATTGCTCCATCATAAGGAGTTAATAAAATGCTTGTCATAAAAACCTCCTATGGAACCGGGTCATATCCACCTTTTGAAAAAGGATTACATCTTAATATTCTCCATGTTGCCAATGCACCACCTTTTATTACACCATATTTTTCCACAGCT
The DNA here is from genome assembly GCA_017523185.1 of Lachnospiraceae bacterium. Next base: position 6,039 of record JAFWXB010000314.1, read on the forward strand.
TGCAAGCCATATGTAGAACAGGTCGGACAATATGGGCACTTTGTTGATTTCATCGGAGATATATATTTTCTGTAAAATTTTATGATATAAATTAAAATTCTTTTCAATGTGATTCCATCTTCTTTTCTAATCAATTTTTCACAATATGTTGAAGACCTCCCAAATGCAACAACGCACTTTCTATTTCTTTGAATCCAACTCCACGTGCTGTTGCTCTTGCGATAACTACAATGTCTAAACCACTATTAAACACGTCTTCTTGTAGTCTGTAACTTTCCCGAATCAAACGGGTAATGCGATGTCTTATAACACTATTTCCAACTTTTTTACTTACTGATATACCAATTCTGTTTTTTTCTAAATGATTTTCCAAAACATACATTACAAGATAACGATTTGCATACGATTTTCCATTCTTATATACATTCTGAAAATCTATATTTTTTTTTAATGATTCTGAAAATTTCATATAATTTCCTATTTTTATTAAAATTAAGCATAAAAAGAAGAAAAGACCACAAAATTTGTGGCCTATGCTGATAATTTCTTTCTACCTTTTGCTCTTCTTGCAGCTAAAACTTTTCTTCCGCCTGCTGTACTCATTCTACTTCTGAAGCCATGAACTTTAGCTCTCTGTCTCTTTTTTGGTTGGAATGTCATCTTCATTAATATCCACCTCCTCTACGTTAAAAAACATCATCACAATTATAACAAAAAATGTTTAAAAGTCAAGCACTATCTTATTTTTATAACAATTATCTATATTTTACAGTTTATCAAACACACATTATTTTAATTTAATGGTTTTTGATGTACCATAGGTGTAGTATCTGACATTGGCAAAAATGTATACCCATTTGCAATTCCCCAAGCTAAAATTTCACGAACAGCATTTACACTAAAACCTTTAATATCATGCTGTAATACAATAGATACAGATTTACCTTGTATTCCTGAAATTACATTTTGTGCTACACCTGCTGCACTTGTTGTTTCACCTGCATCTCCACTTGATACATTCCAATCACAATATAAATATCCATGATAAGAAAGTGTTTCTGTAAGTTTTGTCATAATTCCTTTACAATATTTTCGACTTACTGTATTAGATGTACCTCCCGGAAAACGCACAATCGAAGGCTGTACACCTGTTTGTTCCACACAAATATCATTAATTAACTGTAAATCATGATAATATGCTTCTTCGCTTTTATAAATCTCATTATAATTATGTGTATAAGTATGTAATGCAATTGTATGTCCTCGTCGATACGTTTCTCCTATCATATATTGATAACTTGGATATTGATTCGTAACAAAAAATGTAGCTTTTACACCAAACTCATCTAAAATATCCAAAAGTTTAGCTGTATATTTACTTGGTCCATCATCAAATGTCAAATATACAACTTTATCTCCCGGATTTACTGTATTTGCAATAGCTTGTTTCTCATATACATATATAGTACGTATTTCCTCTGTTGTATTTCCCACACTATCAGAAACTTGATATCTTAATGTATAACTTCCTTTTTTTCCTGTATCTACGCTACCACTTACATTTACCTTAGAAGTAATATCTCCATCAATATCATCAGAGGCTGTATACCCGGCTTCGGAATAATCTTCACCTACTTTAATATACAATGATTTTTCACCTAAAAGAGAAAGTACAGGAGCTGTAATATCTGTTACAATAACTTTTCTTTGTGTTTCACAAAGATTTCCATATGAATCTGCCACAGAATATGTTAAAACATATTCTCCCTTGGTATGTCCATCTACATTTCCTTCTACTTTTACAGCTTGTGTTAAATCTCCATCACAGTCATCTGTAGCTACAAACCCTGGCTCTACATAATCTGTTCCAAGACCAATTGTAATTTCATTCCCTTCTTCTAGTGTAATAATTGGCAAAATTACATCTTTATATACAATTGTACGTGTTTTTATCGTTTCATTTCCAGAAGTATCTGTGACACGATAAGTAACTATCCCATCTTTTTCTTCTCGTATTACTTGAGCAGTCAAATCTCCATCATAATTATCCACAGCTGAAAATCCTTCTTCTTCATACGTTGCAATTGGACTTGTAAAATAATCTTCGTTTTCCACCAATTCAATTACCGGTGGCAATGTATCTACAATAACAATTGTTACATTTGCCTTTATCGTTTGATTCCTATATACAGCCTCATAAACAACATCATATGAACCAAGTGTACTAAAATCCACTTCTCCTTTTGTTATTACATCAACAGATATTCCTTTTTTGTTTAAAATTGTACCTTTATATAATGCACTTACTTCCGGCATCTTATTATTAATATCATATTCTAAAGTAATTGTTTGTCCATCTGACACACTCAATTCCAACGTATACTTATTTAAACTACATATAATACAAACAACTGCTACACAAAGCAATGCTATTACAATAGCAATATTTACATATAACTTTGACTTTTCTTTCTGACCTTTTATCATATATGTATCCTCCAAATCTTTCTTTTGTAAATATTTCTAAAAGTTATCCACGTTTTCTATAACCTATGTGGATAACTTTTTCCATAATCTACATTTCTTAATTATAGTTATCCACAATTCTACAACTTATGTGGATAACTCTTTCCACAATCTATCTTTCTTATTATACTTATGCACATTTCATAGCTTATATATCTAATAATTTTCGTATTATTTTTCAATTATCCACATATAATGTACGTTTATGTATTATATACTTGTGGATAACTTTTTACAATGTTGATAACTACTAAAATTGTGGATAACTTTTTACAAAAGTTATCCACAATTTATCTAAAAAGCTCTTTTCTGTTTCAGTTTTTAATAACTTGTATACAAGTTATCCACAATTTGTTTCTTTTGTGGATAAC
>JAFWXB010000034.1 GCA_017523185.1 Lachnospiraceae bacterium
ATTGGAAGTGGAAATGAAGGTGCCTCTAACGGCCATACCGGAGGTATTTTACAAAACAATCAAACAGAAACCATTGAGTTTAGTGTTAGCGATTATACGCCTTCTCTTAGTATTCAGCTTTGGAAAAACTATTGGGACGAATTTGCTGTTACCATCGCTACACCTATCAATGCTTCTATTTCTATTCCAAATATTTCAGGTGCATGGCGATTTTCACTTGGTGAAAATGATATTTATATTTATAATGGTGAGCCTGTTCCTTATAGTCCGTTTCAAGAAATTTATATTGACCTTATTCCTCGAAACAGCTATTTGACCTCTGGAATATGGACAATACAACTTATCCCTCAAAATTTGCGAAATGGGATATGGGATATGTGGATGCCTGCTTCTGCTGTACGCAGTAATACAACCGGATTTCTGATACCAACTCCTAATACAACACTTACTATTCCATCTACTTCCAATCGTGCAATTTCTGTTGGTGCATACGATTCCAATCTGAATATTCCTGCTGTATTTTCCGGTCGAGGATTTACTTGGAACAGTCAATTTATCAAACCGGAACTTGTTGCTCCCGGAGTAGATATTACTTCTTGTTCACCCGGAGGTGGTTATGAAACAAGAAGTGGCACTTCCATGGCAACACCATTTGTAACAGGCAGTTGTGCATTACTTATGCAATGGGGCATTATAAATGGAAATGACTTATATTTATATGGAGATAAACTAAAAGCATATTTAATAAATGGAACAAAACCACTTGCCGGATTTAGCGAATTTCCAAATCCACAAATTGGTTGGGGAGCTTTATGTATTGCTGATTCCATTCCAACTTAAATCTGTTAATATAAAATTATAAAAATTTTATGTGACTTCTTACAAAAACTATGTTATCATATAAAGAATTATTTAAAAAGTAACTTTTATGTAAATGCAAACTACTTGGTAACAAATTTATAACATTGGAGATAACACATGGGAAACATTAGAAAAAAAGCAAACATCGAAAACGCAAAAAACAAATGCATCAATTATTACCTTTGACATCTCTTGGTATATCCATTGGCATTTTTATTTTATTAACACTTGAAATTGTCGTTCCTGCTATGAACAATTCGAATTTTAATGCAAATAATTATAATTCTCAAAAAGAATATACAAGCACAAATGATAATACCATACATTCTGCCAAAAATCCTTCTTCCACAAACGATAACACAATACAATCCGTAAATTCAAATAATGATATACATACTTCACATTCATCAAACACAAGTTCTATTCCAGACATAGAAGCAGAACCTGACAATACAAAAAATATATTAACAGATATTACATTAAATCCCAATATCAGTTATGTAGAACATTGTGAATTATCTTACGTTCCATTACCTAAAAAAAGGAATCGTGAGGAAGCCTTAAAAGAAATCAAAGCACTTGCACCACATTTCCCTGCATTTTGGATTGTTTATGAAAATGAAGAAAAATATCCGGACGAAGTTTTAAAATCCATTGCTTCTAATCCTGAAATGACACATTATGCTTATCACTATTTATTTGCAGATGGTAGCGTTACCGGTGGTCTTACAGAAGATGAACAACCGGAAGACTATCCACTTTTTTTACAATGGGATATTCGTTGGGGATATTATCCATATGGTTCAGCCAGTAATTTAGGTGCATCAGGTTGTGGACCTTCTTGTCTTGCAATGGCTGTTTATTATCTTACAGGTGATACAAGCGTAACACCAAATTCTGTTGCTGATTACAGTTTAGAACATAATTATTATATTGAAGGAGTAGGAACTGCTTGGGCTCTCTTAGACACTTATCCGAAACAATTTGATTTGCGTGTTACTCACCTTTCTATTACTGAAAAAAATTTAAAAAAACATCTTGATAAAGGAAATATTTTAATTTGTTCTGTACGTGAAGGTGATTTTACTGCTGAAGGCCATTTTATTGTTATTTATGGCTATGATGAAGATGGTTTTAAAATCAACGACCCAAAATGCATCTATCGCAGTCGCCAAACATGGTCGTATGATACCATTCAAGATGATATTAAACGAGTTTGGTCTATTGGAGAAAAATAATATCTTTTTGTATTTGCTCAATTATAGTTGTAATTATAATTGATAAAATATTAAAAATTGCACAAAAATATAATTTATTTGTTTGTCCTACAAAGACACTTCTTGCTATAATTAACAATATGTCTTTCTAATGTAGAAAAATTTGTGCAATATTCTAAAATTACGCATTTATAGGTTATAATATAAAAATCCCTTACTTTATATATTTACATATAAAGTAAGGGGTTTCATTCTATATAAAAAATTTTGTAA
>JAFWXB010000315.1 GCA_017523185.1 Lachnospiraceae bacterium
AAAAATAAATACAAATTTACAAAAAAACGAAACAGAAAAAAATCAAATAGAAATACAAGAAAATATAGCAGAACAAGTAAAAGTTCATCCATTAGGTGTTTGGGTAGAAACAGATGATATATTCTCTATTATGCAGATTCGTGCGTATCGTGAATTATTATTTCCAATTTCAACAAATAAGTTGATTTCAGCAAATCCAAAAGAAAGTGCAAAAGAAATTTGGAATACAGGAATTATGGAACTTTTACGAAAACTTCATATAGGGGAAGGTGCATTTTATTTTCGTGTAGAAGTAAAAAGTCCTATGACGTTAGAAGAACGCAGTCGTTTTACAAAGAAATTAAGTTCGGAATTAGAAAATATATCAAAAGGACAGTTGATTAATTCAACAAGCGATTATGAAGTAGAGATACGTTTAATTGCAAATAAAGACGGATTATTTTTTCCATGTTTGAAATTGATGACATTAAAAGACAGACGTTTTTCTTATCGAAAAAATGCAATTGCAACTTCCATACATCCTTCTACAGCAGCACTTATTATGGAATTAGCAGAAAAGTATTTAAAAGAAGATGCTCAAATTATAGACCCGTTTTGTGGCGTAGGAACAATGTTAATTGAGCGTGATTTAAAAGTACCTGCAAAAGAAATCTATGCAACTGATATTTTTGGAGAAGCCATAACATATGGCAGAGAAAATGCACGACTTGCAGGAGAACGAATTAATTTTATTCACAGAGATTTTATGGATTTTAAACATAAGTATCTGTTTGATGAAATTATTACAAATATGCCACTTCGTGGAAAAAAGACAAAACAGGAAATGGACACATTTTATGGTGAATTTTTTACAAAGACAAAAGAAATTTTAAAACAAAAAGGTATTATTATTATGTATACGAATGAGTTGGGATTTGTAAAAAAACAACTTCGTTTACAGAAAGAATATATTTTATTGCAGGAAACTTGTATGCAGACAAAGAATGAATTTTATTTGCTTATAATAGGATATAAGATGTAATACTAAAAAATTGTAAATTGATGATATAAAATAAGAATATTTTCATATATTTTTATGAAGCAATTGAACTTACGTTAAAATATATTGAAAAAATAAAATATGTTGCAATTTTGCACACCTCCGATTGGTAATATGCACTTAGAATCAAGTACATATATCAAAAGGAGGTCTTTTTTATGACAAAAACACTTTCTATTTTTAAACCATATTTACATATAGGAATCCTTCAAAAAGAAGAAGGACGAGAAAAAATTAAATATTTAAAAGTTCCGGGAGATATGGGTTATGCAGAATTAAATCAAGATATTGAAAAAGGTGCAGTTCAGTTTGCAGAATTAAAAGCCTTAGTGGAAAAAGAAAATGAACCACAATATATTTTAATTACTTGTGATAATTTAGAATATGCCTATATGGCAGTTACATATCTTGCTGCCTCTTTTAATGAAAAACATGGTGTAATGTGTCATGTAGAAAAAACAAATCCTGAATATGCAAGTTCGAATTTAGATAGATGGGAAGAAGATGCATTTGCAATTCCTATTATTGAAAAAACGGAATTGGAGCAATATATGTGTAATGAAAATTCGCCTTTTGGATTTGGAAATATGTCATTTATTGGCGACCAAAGATGTAAAAATGAGAAACCATATTGGACATCTTGTGTGGGTGAAGCTGTTTGTATTCTTTGTGAAGATAGGGGATTTTATTATGGCAACAGAGATATAGATGACAATGTAATGGAAGGATTTCAATATTTCCAAAATAATAAAAAAGTATACATTATCAATTATCAGCAACCAAATAGAATGCATGAATTTTGTGATGAAGAAGGTAATTCATTTGATGATGACGATTTTTTGAATATCGAAGAAGATAGTCAGCGTGCAAAATGGAATTATGCAATTTTAAGTTTTAGAATGGACGAAATAGACTTAAATATTTCAAAAGAAAATTTAGAAAAGTATTATAAATTGGTGCTTCAAAGTATATTTCATAAAAATGAATTAATTGTAAAAAAAGGATTTTCTTATAAAAAATTAATTCATTTGATTAGTGCTATGAAAGAACCGGATAAATGTCAGTTAATGGAAAATATTGTAAAATACGCAGTTAAGGATTTTTCCACAAGTACACCAAATGTTATTACAAATGAATCGTTTGCATTTATGGAGCGTTTTGTGCGTATCAATGAAAAGACAAAACGAAATTCCAATCGCAATCAAAATGCAAAGGAAAAACTTGTAGATGGATTACTTGGAATGGATTCTGTAAAACAGCAAGTATTAAATGTGGTAAATGTGCTGAAATTTAATAGAATACGTGAGCGTATGCATATTTCAGGTGGTGGTTATCACAATGCACATGTTATGTTAGGTGCTCCGGGAACAGCCAAAACAACCGTTGCTCAAATTATGGGAGAAATTATGACAGAGGAAGGCCTGTTAGAAGATAATCGCTATATTTGTATCAATGGTGCTGAATTAAAAGGAAAATATGTAGGTCATTCTGCACCAAAAACAAAAGAAATTTTTGAAAATAACGATATTATCGTAATTGATGAAGCATATTCTTTGGTAAGTGATACAGGGGAGCAAGATTGTTTTAGTAAAGAAGCCATTGCCCAATTGATTATTGAGTTAGAAAATCATTCCAAAGAAAAATTGATTATTTTTGCAGGATATGGTGGAAAAAATGTAAATGAAAAGAATAATAAAATGAAAGCGTTTTTAGATGCAAATCCTGGAATTAAAAGTCGTATTACATCTACCATTTATTTTGATTCCTATACACCGGAAGAAATGGTAAATATTTTCTTTCACATTGCAAAAAAGCAAAATTACATTGTAGAAGAATCGGTAGCAGAAGCTGTACGAAAACATTTTGAAAAACGTGTATTAGATGAAAATTTTGGAAATGGTCGTGAAGCAAGAAGTTTGTTAGAAACAGCAGTTGTGTATACAGCAAATCGTATTTTTGGATTGGAAAAGAAAACATATTCAAAAGCAGATATGAAACATATCACAGAAGAAGATGTAAGAAAAGCAATTCGACAAGTAGAAGAAGGTGAAGAAATTCGTAATGCAAAGAAAATGAAAATGATAGGATTTGGAGTGTAGGAGAGGAATACAATTTTTATGAAATATTTTGATTGTCGAACTCACGTTAATGTAAGTTCGATAATTATAATATTAAGCAGAATCTTCATAATCTGTATTTGCTACTTTTTCATAATCGGATGTAAATAAGTTTTCTTACTTACTATTTAAGGTTTGACATATTTGAGATGAGTGACTTATTTGATTTGTTAAAATGATATATTATTATGTAAAAAGTATCTACTATTTTTATAGAAAAATAATATACAGAAATTATAAAGAAAATCTCTGAAATAGAATAAAAAAGAGGAAAGGGAAAAAGTATATGGAAAAAAGAGCATTAGCACATATTGAAAAGGTAGAATGGGTGAAGCCGATTGAAGGAGCAGATAATATCGAGTTAATTGGTGTATTAGGTTGGATATGTATTGCCAAAAAAGATGAATTTAAGGCAGGCGATTTAGCTGTTTATATTGAAATTGATAGTAAATGTCCTATGGAGGATAAGAGATTTGCATTTTTAGAGAATAGAAAATATAAAATTAAAACAATGAAATTGAGCAGATTTAATGTAATTAGTCAAGGGATTGCATTACCTATAACGATGTTTGATGAATTAAAAAGGAAAAAAGTAGGAAGTGATGTAACAGATATTTTAGGAATTACATATGCAGCACCTCAAGAACAAGAAGAAAAAACGGATATTGTTGTTCAAAAGATGCAAAAGAACAAGTTTGCAAAAAATCCTGTGATAAAAGCACTTATGAGATATGAATGGTTTCGTAATTTTATGAGGATATTTCTTGTTGATAAAAATGAGCAGAAAACGCACTTTCCAAATTGGATAATGAAAACAGACGAAGTACGAATTGAAAATACGCCAAAATATTTAGAGAGTACAGAAAAATGGGTAGTTACAGAAAAATTAGATGGTACCAGTTGTACATATGCAGTAAATCAAATTAAAAAAGGAAAATATGAATTTTTTATTTGCAGTAGAAATCAACGTATTATAGATAAGCATCAGAGTGTAAGTAATGGTGTAAATATTTATTGGAAATTAGCAGAAAAATATCAGTTAGAAGAAATTTTGAAAAATTTTGCCAAAAAACATGGATATCGCAGGGTTATTTTGCAAGGGGAAGGAATTGGTAATGTACAAGGAAATCCGTATCAAATAAAAGGAGATGATTTCTATGTATTTAATTTGATTATTGAAGGACAACGTTTAGGAACAATTGAAATGAGTGAGATTTGTAAGCAACTTCAGTTGAAACATGTACCAATTATAGAAACAGAATATTATTTACCGAAAACAATGCAAGAAATAAAAGAAGCAGCAGATGGAACAAGTGCAATTAATCCAAATGTGAAACGTGAAGGATTAGTATATAGGGCAATAGATGGTGTAAAGAGTTTTAAAAATGTATCCAATAGTTACTTATTAAAAAAGAAGAATTAAGAGTTTTAGGAGGGAGAAATAAAAATGTCTTTTAGAGATGAACTGGGAACTAGAATGAAAGAATATTATGAGCAAATTCCTAAGATGAAATTGATGCGCAGAACACCTGTTATGATACGTGTTGATGGTAAGGCATTTCACACATTGACAAGAGGATTTGAGAAACCTTTTGATGAGATTTTGATAAAAACCATGCAAGAAACAACGAAATACCTTTGTGAAAATATTCAAGGCTGTGTATTAGGATATACGCAGTCAGATGAGATATCGTTGGTGTTGATTGATTATCAGACATTTAGTACAGCAGCGTGGTTTGATTATGAAATTCAAAAGTTGGTAAGTATTTCTGCAAGTATGGCGACAATGGCATTTAACAGATATTTTGAGAGAAATGTTAAGGAGTATTTTCTTAAAAATACATCAGAATTACAAGAAAAGCGTGAACTAGAAAAGCAAAATGCATATAAGAAAGCAATGAAGCAAGGGGCATTATTTGATGCACGTGTATTTAACATTCCAAAAGAGGAAGTAACAAATTGTATTTATTGGCGTCAATTAGATGCTTCTAGGAATAGTATACAAATGGTTGGACAAGCTATGTTTCCACACAAAGAATTGCAAGGAAAGTCTTGCAATGATATTCAAGATATGCTTATGGCACAAAAGGGAATTAATTGGAATGATTTTCCAACACATCAAAAGAGAGGTACTTGTGTTATTAAAGAAGAATACGATATGTATATAGATGAAAAGGGACAAGAGATACAATCAAATGAAGCAGATAATTTTAAGGGTGAGTTAATTATAAGAACACGATGGAAAATCGATAAAGATATTCCTATTTTTAAGAATGAGGGAAGACAATATATTGAGAGATTGATATATGTAGGGGAGTAGTTTGATATATTTGTTTTAGAGAAAATTTTATTACAACACGAATACGGATATTAGTTGTATTTGAGTTTGCCATAATTATGATATTCTTTTTTATATTTATACCATTTTTTGTATTATGAAAACTCTTATTTCCATTGAAAAACAGATTATTTTGTGGTAGCCTAAGATAGACAAAGTATAACAGATTGTCAAATGGAAAAGATTCATAATGAGGAGGAACATAGACAATGGAAGCATACAAGAGTGAATTTATAGAATTTATGGTAGAAAGTGACGTATTAAAATTTGGTGATTTTACATTAAAGAGTGGCAGAAAATCTCCATTTTTTATGAATGCAGGTGCGTATGTAACAGGTTCACAGCTTATGAGATTAGGTGAATACTATGCAAAAGCAATTCATGACAATTTTGGTGATGATTTTGACGTATTATTTGGACCGGCATACAAAGGGATTCCGATTAGTGTTGTAACAGCAGTAGCATATAGTCAGTTATATGGAAAAGAAATCCGTTATTGTTCAGACCGTAAAGAAGAAAAAGACCATGGTGCAGATAAAGGAAGTTTTCTTGGAAGCAAGTTAAAAGATGGTGACAGAGTTGTTATGATTGAAGATGTTACTACTTCCGGTAAATCTATGGAAGAAACTGTTCCAAAGGTAAAAGGTGCAGCAGATGTGGAAATTTTAGGACTTATGGTTTCTTTAAATCGTATGGAAGTTGGTCTTGGTGGAAAAGTAAGTGCATTAGATGAAATCAAAGAAAACTACGGATTTGATGCAAAAGCTATTGTAACAATGGAAGAAGTTGTGGAACATTTATATAATCGTGAATGCCAAGGCAGAGTGGTAATTGACGATACTATTAAAACAGCAATTGACAATTATTACGAACAGTATGGTTGTAAAGAAAAGAATTAAATTTTTAGCAGGGATATGCCTGATTATTTATTTACTTGTACTTGGCTATGTTTTGTTTTTTGCAGAATATTTGGGACGAACAGAGCATCCGGAAGGATATCGTTACAATCTGACTCTGTTTTCAGAGATTGGGCGATTTTATAGAGTAGGAATACAAAGACATTCATGGAGTTTATTTTTATGGAATGTTTGTGGAAATATTGCAGTATTTATACCATTTGGAATTTTTATGCCGATGCTTTTTAGAAGGTGTAAAAATATTATTTTTACAGTTCTGCTGAGTTTTGAATTAAGTCTTTTTGTAGAAGTAATCCAACTTATTACACATGTAGGTATTTTTGATGTAGATGATATTTTATTGAATACATTTGGTGGATTTTTAGGATTTTGTATTTATATCATTTGTTATATTGTGTGGAGGATTTTTACAAAGCAGAGAAAAAGAAAGTAGGAAATTTGCATGAGAAAAAAACGTAAGTCTTACAAGTTTACGGAAAAGAAACACTCCAAACGAGGAGTGATTTCTTTTCTAATGGCTAGTTTGATTTTGGCTATTTATAGTGGGTTTATTTACCA
>JAFWXB010000316.1 GCA_017523185.1 Lachnospiraceae bacterium
CTTCCTGTGCTTTTTCTACACCCAACAAATGTAATGTATGAATATCTTCTCCATTTACAATACTTTCTTCTGAATATTGATATTCTACATATGTTGTAACTGTTTTTAATACACGACCAGCAGCAGCAATACAAACTTCATCTAAATGCTCTCCAATCTGGTCTTCCAATTCTTCCTTTACTTTTCTAATTGTGCTCGCTACACGACCAATATTGTGAATCTGCCCGTCTAACATCGCTCTTGTTTCATGTTGTTTGATATACTGTGCAATAACGGTAAATCCTTGTCCTTCTTTGCGATATCCTACTGTACCAACTACATTTCTTGTACCAATATCAAGACCAAATACATTGCTCATTCTCTATCTCCTTAAGAATTTTTCTATTTGCAGAAATGTATCTTCCGGGTCACCATTGTTATCAATAACTACTTGCGTTCCCTTGCGAAATTCCTGCTCACTTAATTGACTTCTTAAAATATCGTCAATCTTTTCATTGGAATATCCTCTGGATTCTTTTAATCGTTTCCTTCGAACATCTTCTCTTGTATAAATATACCAAAGTTCATCACAAATTTCATCATAATGTTCTTCAATTAATAACGCTGCTTCTAATATCAGGTAATCCAATTCTCCCTTACTTTGTTCTTTTTCATATACCTGTTTTACATACTCTTTTACAGCAGGGTGGACAATTGCATTTAATTTTTCTCGCTTCTTTGGATTAGAAAAAATCACATGTGCCAATTTTCCACTATCAAATGGAGGAAATACTTCCTCTTGTCCTTTTTTCTTTTTTCGCAAAATTTCGGACGCTAATACGGTAATACTTTCCTGATTTTCATTTTCTGACAGATTCACAGAAAATGTATTTTCTCCAAAAATATCTTCCCCTGCAAAACATTTTACAATTTCTTTGTAACAATCCGTTCCCGGTTCCATCAAACGATGGGCAATATCATCTGCTAACATTACTTTTGTATATGGTTTTTGTGCCAAATACGAAAGAATTGCTGATTTTCCTGCTCCAACGCCACCTGTAACTCCTATAAATTTCATTTGTACCCCTCCTAATGAGCATCATACCAATTATATCCACTTGCTGTTCCTACTTCTAATGGCACAAGAAGCTCTGCTGCTTTGTGCATTTCTTCTTCTAAAAGTGCAATCACTTGTTCTTTTTCGTTTTCTTTTGTTTCAATTAAAAGCTCATCGTGTACTTGCAAAATTAAACGAGAAATAAATCCTTCTTTTAATAATCTGTCATGCACGTTTATCATTGCTATCTTAATAATATCAGCAGCAGTTCCCTGAATTGGTGCATTCATAGCTACACGTTCTCCAAACTGACGTTGCATAAAATTACTGGAAGAAAGTTCCGGAATCGGACGAATACGTCCAAACATTGTTTTTGTTTTTCCATTCATTTTAGCTTCTGCCACAATTCTATCAATAAATTCTTTTATTTTTGGATACGTTTCAAAATAACGGTCTATATATTCTTGTGCTTCTTTTCTTCCAATATTCAAGTCTTGGCTTAAACCAAATGCACTAATTCCATATACGATTCCAAAATTAACAGCTTTTGCATTTCTGCGAAGAAGTGGTGTCACTTCTTCAAATGGTACATGAAATACTTGTGATGCTGTTATGGTGTGAATGTCTTGTCCACTTTTATATGCTTCAATCAATTTTTCATCTTCCGAAAAATGTGCCAAAATACGAAGTTCTATCTGTGAATAATCGGAATCTACAAAAATATTGCTTTCCATTGGATGAAATACTTTTCGAATCAATCGCCCTAATTCAATACGAATTGGAATATTTTGTAAGCTCGGGTCTGTACTGCTAAGTCGACCTGTCGCTGTAATTGTCTGATTGAAATTTGTATGAATTTTTCCATCTTTTACAAAATTTCTAAGCCCATCTGCATATGTGGATTTTAATTTTGTAAGCTGACGATATTCTAAAATATCCGATACGATTGGATACTCAGCACTTAATTTTTCTAATACTTCTGCTGACGTAGAATATCCGGTTTTTGTTTTTTTCCCGTTTGGAAGCCCTAATTTTTCAAACAATACAACACCTAATTGTTTTGGAGAATTAATATTAAATACTTCACCTGCTTGTGCATGAATCTTTTTTTCAAGTTCTATAATAGAACTTTCTAACTTGCTACTATACTCTTTTAAAGCATCTGCGTCCATACAAATGCCCTCTTTTTCCATATCGGATAATACAAATACAAGTGGCATTTCCATTTCATAAAACAACTTATCCATACCATTTTTTTGCAATTCTTCTAATAAAACAGCTTTTGATTTCCATGCAACATATGTTGTATAACAAGATTTTTTAAAAATATCTTCTGCTAATTCTTTTTCTGTTGGTAACAAAAGCCCCAAATAATCTTTTGCAATATCATCATAAGGATATGTGCCTTTTAATGGATTTAACAAATAAGATGCAATCATTGGGTCAAAATATTGATTACGACGATTGAGATATACTTGCCAATCTTTATTTTCTGTATTATTCAAACATTCTGTACTATTTACACAATTCCAAGCATCTTTCTTTCTTAAAGTAAAAAGTCCTTCTGTAATATCTATATAGTTTAACTGCGATTTTACATCAAAGGCTATCCAATATTTTGGATTGATTTGCTGTATTTGTTCTAAAAGAAACGCACTTGTCACTTCTTCACTTGTTGGAATATAATAAATTTCTTTTTCATCAAAACACAAAGAAATACCTTCAAAAGCATTTTCTACACCAATTGCAAATAAATTCATTTGTCCATCGGCTTCTTGATTTTTATCTTTGTTCTTATCGTTTGGAACAATCGAAAATGCAATTTCTAATTCCTGTTCTTTTTGTTTCATTTTAGAAAACAACTTTGCAACTTCTTTTTTTGATGTTACTTTTTTAAAATATTCCTCTATATTTATATTTTGTTTCGTTACTTCTGCTGATGAAAAACGCTGTAAAAATTGCTTAAATTCTAATTGTTTACAAAGTAAATATGCATTTTGTGTATATAAAGATGTAATTCCATCTATTTTTGCTTTTTCCAAGGTAAAACAAACAGGTTCTATATCTATTGGCACATTTACATTAATTGTTGCAAGTGTTTTACTTAAAACTGCTTGTTCCCAATATTCTACAATATTTTTACCTGCTCTTGGTGGTTTTACTTCTTTTGCATGTTCATGGATTGTTTCAATGTTTTTATATTTTTCAATCAATGCAGTTGCTGTTTTTTCTCCAATACCAGGAACGCCCGGAATATTGTCTGAAGTATCTCCCATTAACGCTTTTACATCAATAAATTCCTTTGGTGTTACAAGATAGCGTTCTTTCACATCTTTGGCATAATAATTTTCTATTTCCGTTCCTGTTTTTTTTGTCTTAGGAATACGAATTTGTATATGGTCTGTGGCAAGCTGTAATAAATCTCTATCGCCTGATACAATAGAAACTTCCATGCCTTTTTGCTCTCCTAAAACTGCAATCGTTCCAAGTAAATCATCTGCCTCAAAGCCAGCAAGTTCTACAATCATAACTCCCATTGCATGAAGCATTTCTTTCATCAAAGGCACTTGTTCACGAAGTTCATCTGCCATTGGTTTTCGTGTACCTTTATATTCTTCGAACATCTCATGGCGAAAAGTTGGTGCATGAACATCAAATGCCACGGCAAGATATTGTGGTTTTTCTTCTTCTAAAATTTTAAATAAAATATTCAAAAATCCATATACAGCATTTGTATGAATCCCTTGTGAATTTGTTAAATCGGGCAATCCAAAAAATGCACGATGTAAAATACTATGTCCATCAATAAGAACTAACTTTTCGCCCATGTATTATGTCCTCTCTTTTTAAATTTCCCTTGTATACACTTTCAACCATTCTGCTTCTTCTTCAGTTAAAAGTGGAGCTATGGTATTATATAC
>JAFWXB010000317.1 GCA_017523185.1 Lachnospiraceae bacterium
AAGATTTTGCTGAGAGTATACTTACTTGTTTAAATGAAGAATCTTGTGAAGAAGCAAGAAATCGACTTTTTATCATTGCAAGAAAAATTGGAAGCGTTTGGACAGAATCTCAAAAATCACGTTTGGCTACGATTTGTTTGAATCAAATTCATGCAGATTTACATGGAATGTTTATTGGAGGACCAAAAGTTTCTACGAATATACAGGCAATTTTGACAATGAGTATTTGTGCATCGGAATATCAACTTCAGAAATTGTCCGTATTGCATGATAGTACCAGATATTTACAGGCTTGTTTATATACACATGCAAAAACAAAAACAGACCTTGCGTGGATAAAAGAAGAATTGGAAAAGGATATGCAACAGGCAAATAAAAAAATAGGTAGTAATTTGCAATTTAGTGCACATGCGATGGGAATTGTATTACGCAATGAAGGTGTACAAGTGTTGGATATCAAAACAGAAGAAAGAATCGTTAATAAATTAGCACAGACCATTCGTACAGGAAACTTAACAGGCGAAGAATTAATTTCATCTTTACTTGCATTAGGTTGGATTTGCGACCAAAGAGAATTTGTAGGAAAATTTAATAGTGTTATCATTCATAATGTGTTAGATACCATTCAATATATAGAAGATTACTATCCTGTTTTTATTGCAATGCATTGCAATAAAGCAAAAGAACTTGCTGTTAAGATGATAAATGGAGATAGTTTAAGTGAAGATGAGGAAGCATTCCTTTTAATAAAATTAGAAAAATAAAGAATAAATTCAAATAAAGTAATGGCATATTTTTGTGAATCATTTATTAAATAAAATAGATGAAAATCAGATATTCTTTAATAAAAGAATTGAATGAATGTTAATTTTAGTAAACTAATAGTTTAATGCTTTTTATAAAAAATGATTGTATAATGAGATAATGAGGTAAAATATGTCAATGGAGGGAAACATGTACTGGAAAAATAATAAAGAACAATTTACAAAACATGATTTTTTTGAACAAAGTACGAATATTTGTTCTAAAGAAGAATTTGCAGAAAAAATATATATAATGATACATTCCAATTATTTAAAAGAAGATGCAAATCGAATAGCAGAAAGAATGCAAGAAACATGGAAACAGGAATTTGGTATAGAAATGTCCGAACAAAGTTTCGAATATATGCGAATGAACAATTATATGTTGTTGGCTGATTGGGGGATTCAAAGTGTAAATCAGAAAAAAGAAATCACCAATGTAGAAAAGTTAAAGAGATTACTTGTAGCATTAGAATTTGATTTATGGCTTATTGAGAGATATCAAAGTCGTACTGCTTTAAGATATAAATTCTTTAATGAATATTTAGAAACAAAATATGGTTCGTTTTTAGAAAATGCGTGGTTCGGATATCGAAAATATAATTTATTACATATTTGGGATAAAAATTATCAAAAGTTAGCAGAAGCATTATCGCCATATTATGAGAAAATTTTAGTATTTTTCCAGAATGTTGTAGAAGCAAATGAAAAGAATATACAAGTACAAAATAAAGAAGTAAAACGTACAGATAAATTAAAATTTATACAACAGAATACCGTAGAACAGAAACCTTTGATTAAGCCAAATAGTAAAGAAAAACAAAATGACAATAAAACAACAATTGCTTCAGAAACAAGTAAAAATATCGTAGAAAATAAATCGTCTGTATCTGTGTCAAGAGAATCCGTAGAATCAGTACAATCAGTACAAGTAAATAAAGATAAAGTTGAAAATATAAATACGACTGTTTGTAAAGAACAGAGCGAAAAAACTCCGATTGTTGAAAAAGAATCTGTTGAAAAAGTAACTCCAATTGTTCCAAAACAGGAAAATAAAAACATAAAACCAACAGTAGAAAGTACAGATATAAGTGTTCAGAAAGAACAAACAAAACCTGCAAGTACAATTATTGGAAAAGAAGTAGTTGAAAATATTGTTCGTAAACAGCAAAGTGAAAAAGTAAAACCGACAGAACAATTAAAAGAAGAATGTAATGCGATTTTAAATGCAAAAGAAAAGAATGAAAATAAAGTTGCAAAACCAGATGATTATCAGAAAAAAGAACGCGAATATCAAATTCTTTTAGCTGAAAAAGAGAAACGTATCGAACAATTAGAAGATGGTTTAAAAGAATATAAAAGACAAAAAGACGAAATGATGGAATATTCTATGCGTCAATATGATACTGCTGTAAAACATTTCTTTGGAGCATTAAATGATGTAAAATATGGCAAAATTATTGATTATTTTTATTCTCTTTTAGAAGCAGAAGATACGGAAGAAAATCTTGCAGGCTATTTAGAAAACTTTTTTATCGCATTAGAAGATATGAATATCGAACCAATCGTAACAGCGAAAGAATTATGTGTAAAAGAAGAAACCATGTTAAAAGATTTTAATTTGCAGTTTGATAAATCACAATATGATGCATCAAAAGTAGCATTAAAATATACCGGTTGGAAATATAAAAGTTTACCAATGGAAAAACCAACCATTATGTTGAAGGAGGAATAATGCATGTATTTAGGAATTGACTTAGGAACGACAAATACGGTAGTATCACGTTCATTTTTGGATATTGATAACCGATTGGTAACGGAAATTGTACCAATCGGACAATTTATCAATGATAATTGGGAAAAATATCCGACACTTCCGTCTATGATTTATTATGATAAATATGGAGAAGTAGGAGATACCCAAGGTGGTATTATTGTTGGACGAGAAGCCAAAAGACAACGTGAACAGGATAGAGAAAATGTTGTAACAAATGCAAAACGCTTTATGGGAACCCAACATACTTGGGAGCTTGACCATTGCCAATACGAAGCAAAAGATATTGCAGCTATGGTATTACAGCATTGTAAAAAAACGATTGATAAACAAAACAATATGAATTATGAAACTGTTGTAATTACAGTTCCTGCATCATTTGGACCGGAACAAATTGCAGATACAATAAAAGCTGCAAAACAAGCTGGTTTTAAGGAAGAACAAGTTATTATTAAACATGAACCAACAGCAGCATTACTTTCTTTTATTGATGGCGAAGCAAGAAAAAGCAAACAAGACCGATATATGGATTTATCAGAAACAAAACGAATTCTTGTATTTGACCTTGGGGGAGGAACTTGTGACGTTGCCATTATTGATGTAAAAGTTGGAAATCATGAAATGCGTTTTACAGAAGTTGGTCTTGGTCGTTATCAGGAACTTGGTGGTATTGACTTTGATACACGTTTTGCAGAAGGATTGTTAAATACATATTTTAGAGAAAACAATATTTTAGAAGGTGATATCTCTAAAGCCGAACAAAAAGAGTTATATAATAAACTTGTTTTAGCAGCAGAAACTATCAAAGAAAAGTTATCAGGCGTTATTTATACAAAAATGTCTATGGATGAGGATGTAGATATTGAAAATGTGCAAGTAACACTTAGTATTCCGAACTTCTATAACAACAAGAGATTCCGTATTCAAGTGACAAAAGCTGAATATGACAAATATACAGAAAGCCTTTATATTGACAATCGTATTCAGTACAAGAAATTTGAAGATATGGATAAAATAAAAATATTATTGGTGTTATTCGAAGTACCTTAGAAGATTATGAAATTAAAAAATCATCCATTGACTATGTCTTTTTAACAGGTGGAATGTCACAGTTTCCAAGTGTACGTGAAAAAATTTCTCAATATTTAGGAAAGCCGGTAATTGCACCGGAAAATCCTATGGAAGCAGTTGCAAAAGGCGCTTCTATTTATCAGTATTATCGAGTAAGCGAAGATAAAATTGATAGAAGTAGTACAGGGGAGAAAGGGGCGTCAAATGAGGTAAATGGACAAGAAAGTATTGTAGATACCATGATGCTTGCAGAAGCTGTGCTTTTGGATATGAACGAAGGTTTACCTCGTGTAATTATTCCGAAAAA
Source organism: Lachnospiraceae bacterium (assembly GCA_017523185.1). The sequence goes on from JAFWXB010000317.1 coordinate 3,956, forward strand.
GACGGTTGTACCATACGAAGGAGAAATTGTAGGAGAATTTCGAACAACTTCACCTGCTGGTGTAAAATTAAATA
>JAFWXB010000318.1 GCA_017523185.1 Lachnospiraceae bacterium
CAAAGTTGTTTAATGTTTGATAAAAGTCTTCTGTAGTGCCTAATAGATTTTTAAAATCTTGTTTTAATTCGCCATATTTATCAAAATGATTGATTGCTTCTATAACTGCAAGTTCAAGAGCTTTTTTTTCATCTTCATAAGCTTTTTTATAGATTTTTTTTAATTCTTTTTGTTGTTTTTTTGAAAAACCGTCAGGCATAGGAATATCTTTTTCACTATATCCGGAAACTTCCTTTTGATTTGTGATAGAATCTGCTTTGCTTTGACAACCCAAAAGACTACTAGAAACAATGGATAATAGTAAGGTTGTAATAATAATATTTTTTTTTGTTTTTGTCATTGTAAACTCCTTTTTCTTTTTATTGATAAAATATTATATAAGTATAAAAAATGATAGGAAATTATACTACATTATACTCAATATATTTAGTATAGTCAAGATAAGTCAAGACAAGGAGTGTGTTAATATTTTTTCAAAGGAGAAATGCTGTATAATAAGTTATAAACAATAAAAGTAGTCAGTTGCTATGATTTTTTATACATTATACGATACTTTAGGGAAATAATAGTTTTTGTACAAATAATATTTATATTTACTGCTAAGTATGTATAAAATATTAATTGTGTCTTATACTTGATTTTTGTATAAAGTAAATATATAATTCAATAGAAAACTTTATAATATGCAAGAATTATTTTTATACGGATTTTTGTATTGTAATTAGGAATATGAAGAAGAATTATAAAATAATATTAGAATTGAGGAACTAAAATGAAAAGAGAAACAATGTGTATCCAAGCTGGATACGAACCGAAAAATGGGGAATCTCGTATGATTCCAATTGTACAAAGTACAACTTTTAAATATGATACCAGCGAAGATATGGGAAAATTATTTGATTTGGAAGCAAGTGGATATTTTTATTCCAGACTTCAAAATCCAACCAATGATTATGTGGCTGCAAAAATTTGTGCATTAGAAGGTGGTTCTGCTGCAATGCTCACTTCTTCCGGACAAGCTGCCTCTTTCTTTTATATCTTTAATATTTGTGGAGCAGGTGACCATGTAGTATCATCTTCTACGATTTATGGTGGAACATATAATCTTTTTGCAGTCACTATGAAACGTATGGGAATTGATTTTACATTTGTAGACCCGGATTGTTCAGATGAAGAATTAGAAGCTGCATTCCGTCCAAATACAAAGGCTGTTTTTGGAGAAACAATTGCAAATCCTGCATTGATTGTATTTGATATTGAACGTTTTGCAAATGTAGCACACGCACATGGAGTACCACTTATTGTAGATAATACATTTGCAACACCAATTAACTGTCGTCCGATTGAATGGGGAGCAGATATTGTCATTCATTCTACTACAAAATATTTAGACGGACATGATGCAACGGTAGGTGGTTGTATTGTAGATTCCGGTAAATTTGATTGGTTTGCTCATGCAGATAAATTCCCTGGACTTACTACACCGGATGATTCGTATCATGGTGTAACTTATGCAGAAAAATTTGGTTTAGAAGGTGCATATATTACAAAAGCAACAGCACAATTGATGCGTGACATTGGTGCTATTCAAGCTCCAATGAATGCATATTTATTAAATCTTGGCATTGAATCCCTTCATGTTCGTATGCCACGTCATTGTGAAAATGCACAGAAAGTTGCAGAATTTTTAGAAGCACATGAATGTGTAACATGGGTAAATTATCCGGGACTTCCAAGTAATAAATATTATGAACGTGCACAAAAATATCTTCCAAACGGAAGTTGTGGTGTTATTTCCTTTGGTGTAAAAGGTGGCAGACAAGCAGCAGAAAAATTCATGAAAGAATTAAAAGTAGCTATGATAGCAACACACGTAGCAGATGCACATACTTGCGTACTTCATCCTGCATCAGCAACACATCGTCAGATGAATGATGAAGAATTAATTGCAGCAGGTGTAGGTCCTGATTTAATTCGTCTTTCTGTGGGGATTGAAAATGTAAACGATATTCTTGCAGATGTAGCACAAGCATTAGAAGCATGTAAATAATTTATCATTAGGTAATAAAATGGATATTAAATATCCATAAAACCTCATCAAGCTCATACTTGGTGAGGTTTTTCTTAAAGGAGGGTTTATGAGTTTTTTTGAATTAGAAACATATGAGTTGCAAAAAGAACAACAATTGCATGATATTCATGCTCAAGGTTATATTTTACGTCACAAAAAAAGTGGAGCACGCATTTGTTTGATTTCTAATGATGATGATAATAAAGTGTTTTATATTGGGTTTCGTACTCCACCGGAAGATGAAACAGGTGTTCCACATATTATTGAGCATACCGTACTTTGTGGTTCTGAAAAATTTCCGGTTAAAGACCCGTTTGTAGAACTTGTAAAAGGTTCTTTAAATACCTTTTTAAATGCAATGACTTATCCGGATAAAACCATTTATCCAATTGCAAGTTATAATGACAAGGATTTTAAAAATTTAATGGATGTATATATGGACGCCGTATTACACCCAAATATTTTAAAATACGAAGAAATTTTCAAACAAGAAGGTTGGCATTATGAATTAGAAGAAAAAGATGCACCACTTACAATTAATGGGGTTGTATACAATGAAATGAAAGGGGCATATTCTTCTCCGGATGAAATGCTTCAAAATGAAATATATCGTTCTCTTTTTCCACATAATACCTATAGTAAAGATTCCGGTGGAAATCCAAATCACATACCGGAATTGACATATGAATATTACTTGAATTTTTATAAAAAGTATTATCATCCATCCAATTCTTATATTTATTTATATGGGGATTTTGATATCAAAGAGCGTTTGGAATGGCTGGATAAAGAATATTTATGTCACTATGAACAAATGCAGGTAGATTCCGAAATCGCATATGAACAGCCATTTGATAAAGTAACTTATGTAACGAGTAAATATCCGATTGCATCAGATGATACAGAAGAAAATAATTCCTATTTTGCATATAATAAAGTAATTGGAACATCACTTGACAAAACATTATATCAAGCCTTTGATATTTTAGATTATGCACTTGTAAGTGCACCAGGGGCACCTGTTCGCCAAGCATTGATTGATGCAGGTATTGGACAAGATGTATATGGAGCATTTGAAAGTGGAGTATATCAGCCTGTATTTTCCATTTATGCAAAAAATGCGAATGCTTGTGATAAAGAGCGTTTTGTAACAATTATTGAAGATACATTAAAGCAGATTGTAAAAGAGGGCGTAAAAGAATCTTCCATTTTAGCTTCGATCAACAGCACAGAATTTCGTTTCCGTGAAGCAGATTTTGGTAGTTTTCCAAAAGGGCTGCTATATGGTTTGAA
>JAFWXB010000319.1 GCA_017523185.1 Lachnospiraceae bacterium
AAAGAACTTGCTCCAAGTAATATCCAAGTAAACGCGATTGCTTGTGGTTGTATTGATACAGAAATGAACCAATGTTTTTCTGAAGAAGAACGACTTGCATTAGAAGAAGAAATTCCAATGGGACGCTTTGGTTCACCGGAAGAAGTTGCAAAACTCGTCCTTACACTTGCAACGGAACACAACTATCTAACAGGACAAGTCATTACCTTTGATGGAGGTTGGACATAATTTTTCTTTCATTCCAAGACTTTTTAAAATTCAAATATTCTTTTAAAAGAAAATAGTCGCGTCTTGCGACTATTTTACATATCTACACTTCTTTTCGCTAAAATGAACGCATGAAAGGAAAACATACGCAAAATTATCATAACAAAATTTCATATCCTTCTTTTCCTGAAAGACTTCAATATGCAATGGATGTTCGAGAATGTACACAACAAAAACTTGCAAAACAAATTTTTGTTGCTCGTACAACTGTCAATGGCTATTGTACAGGTCATCGTATGCCCAGTTGTGAACTTTTGCGTAGTATTGCCATTGAATTAAATGTTACAACAGACTATCTGCTTGGATTAGATGACCATATAAAAATAGAATGAAAAGGCTATCGCATTTTGGAACCTCATAACAAAATATATTTTTATCCAAATGGATATTTTTCTATTTTGTATCAAATTTACCAGACGCGATAGCCCTTTTTCTTAATTTAACATAAGTTTAACAAAAATATATATTTTTAACCAGTAAATGTATTCTTTAAATATACCTTTTGTAATTTATAAAACTCATGTTAATTTATAAAAACTATGATTTATTTTATCAAACATATGTTTTATTTTTATTCTGCAACAAAAATAACTGTAGTTCTTGCCGGAACACGAATTGTATTTGGTCCAAATTTTTCTGTCATAGCATCAAAATTTTCCCCATCTCTATATTCACAATTTGTATTTACTACAACTTTCCATTCCATGCTATTATTTAATGCCGGTAATTGAATCGTAACCGGTTCCCAATAAGAATTCATACAATAGAATAAAATGTCATCTTTTGTATCCTTTTCATTTCTTCCGGCAAATAAAATTCCAATCGTATGTGTTCCATAATCTGTCATACCATTAAATGGATACGCATGATGCATACTAATTGGTGGTAACTGACATACTGCCTGCTTTGTATTTTTTCTTAAAATAGTATGTTTTTTACGGAACGCTATCATAAATCTTACAAAATCATGCACTTCTTTATACTTTTCTAAACGTGTCCAGTCTAACCAAGAAACTTCATTATCTTGACAATACGCATTATTATTTCCAAACTGTGTATTACAAAATTCATCTCCTGCAAAAAACATAGCAGCTCCACGACTGCAAAGTAACGCAGCAAACGCATTTTTAATCAAACGAATACGTAAATTATTTACTTCTACATCTTCTGTTTCGCCTTCCCAACCACAGTTCCAACTTCTTCCATTATTATCTCCATCTCCATTATCCCAGCCATTTTTTAAATTGTGTTTTTCATTATACGCGTATAAATCATACAATGTAAATCCATCATGGCAAGTAATAAAGTTAATAGAAGCAGAATGTCCACGACTGTCCGGATTATAAAGGTCAGTAGAACCTGTAATTCTTGTTACAGCTCTACCTGCTGAACCTGGGTCACCCTTTAAAAAATCGCGCATATCATCACGATATCTTCCATTCCATTCAGCCCATCTGTTCCAAGATGGAAAAGACCCAACCTGATAAAGTCCACCTGCATCCCATGCTTCTGCAATCAATTTTGTTTTACTCAATACAGAATCAAATGCCAATGCCTCTAAAATTGGTGGATTTGCCATTGGTGCACCATTTTGGTCACGACCTAAAATTGATGCAAGGTCAAATCGAAAACCATCTACACGATATTCAATAACCCAATGACGAAGACAATCCAAAATAAATTGTCGTACAATCGGGTGATTACAATTCATAACATTGCCACAACCACTAAAATTATAATAATTTGCATCTGCTGTGAGCATATAATAAATATTGTTATCAATCCCTTTAAAGGAAAAACATGGTCCTTTTTCATTCCCTTCTGCAGTATGATTAAATACTACGTCTAAAATAACTTCAATTCCATTTTTCTTTAATTCATAAATCAGGCGTTTTAATTCTTTTCCTTCATAGTTATGTTCTTGTTCCCATGAATATCCTGTATTTGGTGCAAAA
>JAFWXB010000320.1 GCA_017523185.1 Lachnospiraceae bacterium
CAGGCTTGGTTTGCTTCTTATAATCTTTTAACTGCAAAATCTACCATTTATGCAGCAAACGTAGCAGAAGATGATTTGGAAAATGATGCAGCAGATAATGCACATGTAGCAGAAGTACGTGAATTAGCAGCTTCTGAAAACAGTGAAGTATATGTCATTTGTGCACAGATTGAACAGGAAATTGCAGAACTTGACGATGAAGAAAAAGCAATGTTCTTAGATGACTTAGGATTAAAAGAATCCGGTTTGGAAAAATTAATCAAAGCAAGTTATAGTTTACTGGGACTTATCAGCTATTTGACTTCCGGTGAAGATGAAACAAGAGCATGGACCATCAAGAAAGGTACAAAAGCACCACAGGCAGCAGGTAAAATTCACAGTGACTTTGAACGTGGATTTATTCGTGCAGAAGTAGTAAATTATAAGGATTTATTGGAATATGGCAGTCTTGCAGCAGCAAAAGCTAAAGGGGTAGTAGGTACGGAAGGCAAAGAATATGTCGTAAAAGACGGCGATGTTATGTTGTTCCTTTTTAATGTATAATAGTGGGGTTATTGTAATAAGTAAATTTCATACAAGATAGAGAGAATTTAGTCTTTGTTAAGGCGAATTTAAGTTTTGTAAATTGTCACGAAACATTCGTATTTTCATATTATATGAAAAAGGTTTTTTATGCGTTTTTTGGATTTATGTGACAAAGAAGTCATTAATATCAATGATTGTCGTTATTTGGGGCATATTCGGGATATGGAATTTGATGAATGTAAAGGTTGCATCTGTGCCATTATTGTTCCGGGACCCGGAAAATACATGGGATGTTTTTGCAGAGATTGTGAATATATTATTCCATGGTGTAATATTGTACGGATAGGACCAGATATTGTTTTGGTAAATTTACAGGATGAGATGAAACATAAGATTTAAATCTAAGTTGACAATATTTTTAAAGAAAGTTATACTCAAGCTATATGATTCTATAGAAACGAGGTGTTTTCATGAAGTGTCCTTTTTGTAGCAGTGATAATACAAGGGTTATTGATTCCCGTCCGGCAGATGATAACAATGCCATTCGTCGTCGCAGATTGTGTGATACGTGTAATAAACGTTTTACTACATATGAAAAAGTGGAAACGATTCCATTGATTGTAATTAAGAAGGACAATATTCGTGAGCAGTACGACCGTTCTAAAGTAGAAGGTGGTATACTTCGTGCTTGTCATAAGCGACCGATTTCTGCTGAGCAAATTACAAAAATGATTGATGATGTGGAAATAGAAGTATTCAGTAAAGAAGAAAGAGAAATCCATAGTTCTGTCATCGGTGAGATTATTATGGATAAATTGAAAAATTTAGATACGGTAGCATATGTACGCTTTGCATCAGTATATCGCGAATTTAAAGATGTGAATACATTTATGAATGAACTAAAAAAAATATTAGATCAGAACTAGAGGAGGCCTGCTGTAGATAAAAAAAGATATAAGATATTGGAGCAAACAAAAGCAACAATATTTTGTGAATGATTTTATTTGTAGCAGACCTTTTATTATTCTATTTTGTATATAATAGAAATAATCAGAGGTAGAGAATGAGCATATTTTTTCCAGGAGAATACTTAGATTCCACTTATGTTATTGATTTTGATAAATTATATAAAGATGGATATCGTGCGGTTATCTTTGATGTGGATAACACATTGGTACCACATGGAGAACCGGCAGATGAAAGAGCAAAGGCATTGTTTGCGCATTTAAAACAGTTGGGATATTCTTGTATGCTTTTGTCGAATAACAAAGAGCCGCGCGTAAAAATGTTTAATGAAGCCGTAAAGGTGAATTATATTTTTAAGGCAAACAAGCCATTGCCAGGAAATTATCAAAAAGCAATGCGAGTGATGGGAAGTACGAAAGAAAATACCATTTTTATTGGTGATCAGATTTTTACAGATGTTATGGGTGCAAATATTGCAGGAATCCGTACAATATTGGTAAAACCGATTCATCCAAAAGAGGAAATTCAGATTGTCTTAAAGCGTATTCCGGAAAAATTGATTTTGTTTTTCTATCAAATTTCCAGAAAACTTTTCGGAAGTAAATATCCATCTTCCATAAAAAAATAGCATATTTTTTGTTATTTTCGGAAAAATAATAAAGTGTTAAGAATGAATGATACAAAAGGAGAAAATTTATGAAAATAGCAATTGGAAATGACCATGCAGCAACAGCATTAAAATTTGAAATTATGGAGTATGTAAAAGAACTCGGTCATGAAGTTGTAAACTTTGGAACAGATACCAACGATAGTTGCAACTATCCGGAAATTGGTGCGCGTGTAGGACACGCAGTCGTAGAAGAAGACTTTGATTGTGGTATTTTAATTTGTGGAACAGGTGTAGGTATCTCTATTGCAGCAAATAAAGTAAAAGGTGTACGTGCAGCAGTATGTTCCGACGTAACAACAGCACATCTTGTAAAAGAGCACAATAATGCAAATATTATTGCATTTGGTGCAAGAATTGTAGGCAGTGAACTTGCAAAAGATATTGTAAAAGCATATTTAGGTGCTGAATTTTTAGGTGGCAGACACGAAATGCGTGTAAATATGATTTCTGAGTTAGAAGCATAGTTTTTTAGGGCTTTTCAAAAGAAAATAGTTGAAATATATACCATTTTATAGTAATATTAAAAATAAGTATGAGTAAAATACTCAAAATACCTGA
>JAFWXB010000321.1 GCA_017523185.1 Lachnospiraceae bacterium
AGAGCAGGTGAAGCAGGACGTGGTTTTGCAGTTGTAGCAGACCAAGTAAAGAAATTGGCAGAAGAATCTGCTGCAGCAGCAGGTAGAACAACAAAATTGATTCAAACTACAATTGAAGCTGTAGATAAAGGAATTATGATTGCAGATGAAACTGTAGAAAATATGGGAGAAGTTATTGTAGGAGCAAAAGAAGCAACAGAGAAAATGGGACAAATTTCCGATATGCTTCAAAATGATGTTCAGCAGATGCATAATATTAATGATTCGATTACAACAGTTTCAGCAGTAGTAGACAACAATTCAGCAACATCAGAAGAAACTGCTGCAGTTAGTGAAGAACAAAAGGCACAAGTAGAAACGATGGTAGGTTTGATGAAAGAATTTAAAATTTAATCAAATAAAATAAGTATCTATTGTAAATATATGAAGTAGTGAGTGGTAATAAGATTTATTTATATCTGCTTTTTTATGAGCAATGAACAAAGATTTATTTGATTCTTTATAGTATTAAAAAATATCTTGCAATTTTGTTTATTTAGTGTTAAAATGGTAATGATAACATAGTAATTAGATTGAGAGAGGGCAAAACCCTCTCTCAATTCATGTTTTGGGAATAAAAATATTAGAAAAATAACTTGCTTTAGAAAATGTTTTTAAAAGATATCTTATAAGCAGGTAGTTGTAAGAAAAAATAAAAAGAGAGGTGCGTATCTAGTGTCAAAAGCAAATAGCTATGAGATGAAAACAGAAAAGTTGATTTTACCGATTTTGGAAAGATTACAGTTTGAACTTGTAGATGTAGAGTATGTAAAAGAGGGAAGTTTATATTACTTAAGAGCTTACATCGATAAAGAAGGTGGAATTACAGTAAATGATTGTGAAGTTGTTGCAAGAGAAATGAATGTTTTATTAGATAAGGAAGATTTTATTCCGGATTCGTATACATTTGAAGTAAGTTCACCGGGACTGGGGCGTCCATTAAAGAAAGAAAAAGATTATATCCGAAATATAGGAAAAGAAATAGAGATTCGTACTTATCGTGCAATTAATAGAAATAAAGAATTTTATGGTATTTTAACTGCATATGATAAAGATAGTGTTACAATTGATGCAGATGGAGAAGAACTTTGTTTTGCAAAATCAGATATTGCATTAATTCGTCAGGCAGTTTATTTTTAAAATTTGAAATTGAATAGAGAGAAAAATAGGAGGAAACAATAAAATGAATAATGAGTTATTAGAAGCATTAAATATATTAGAGAAAGAAAAAAACATTAGTAAAGTAGCTTTGTTAGAAGCAATTAAAAATTCTTTGGAAACTGCTTGCAAGAATCATTTTGGAAAATCAGACAATGTAAAAGTAGTAATTGACGAAGATACTTGTGAATTTACTTGCTATCAGGAAAAGAAGGTTGTAGAAGATGTTACGGATATGGTAGAAGAAATTTCTCTTACAAATGCAAAAATGATTAATCCAAAGTATGAAATTGGTGATATTGCTCATGTAAAAGTAGAATCAAGAGAATTTGGTCGTATTGCAACACAGAATGCAAAGAATGTAATTTTACAGAAAATTCGTGAAGAAGAAAGAAAAGTTGTTTTTGATGAATATAATAGTAAAGAAAAAGATGTAGTTACAGGTATTGTACAACGTCATGTTGGCAAGAATGTAAGTATTAACTTAGGGAAAGCAGATGCACTTTTAACAGAAACGGAACAGATTAAAGGTGAAGTGTTCAAACCAACAGACCGCATAAAAGTATATATTTTAGAAGTAAAATCTACTTCTAAAGGACCAAAGATTTTAGTTTCCAGAACACATCCGGAATTAGTAAAACGTTTATTTGAAGCTGAAGTAACAGAGGTACAAAAAGGTATTGTAGAAATTAAATCTATTTCCCGTGAAGCCGGAAGCAGAACAAAAATTGCTGTATGGTCAAATGACCCTGATGTTGACCCTGTTGGTGCTTGTGTAGGTATGAATGGTGCTCGTGTAAATGCCATTGTTGATGAACTTCGTGGAGAAAAAATTGATATTATTACATGGGACGAAAATCCTGCTATTTTAATTTAAAATGCATTAAGCCCTGCAAAAGTAATTTCTGTTATTGCAGATGCAGATGAAAAAACAGCAAAAGTAGTTGTACCTGATTATCAGCTATCATTAGCAATTGGAAAAGAAGGACAAAATGCAAGACTTGCAGCTCGTTTAACAGGATTTAAAATTGATATTAAAAGTGAATCACAAGCTCGCGAATCCGGTGATTTTATGGATTATGAAAATGATTATGAAGATGAATTGGAAGATACAGACGAATATGTAGAAAGTGGCGAGGAATAAATATGAAAGCCAAGAAAATTCCAATGCGACAATGTGTTGGGTGTGGTGAGATGAAAGCCAAAAAAGAATTGGCACGTATTATTAAGACACCTGAAGAAGACGTAATTTTTGACATGACAGGTCGCAAAAATGGACGTGGTGCATATATTTGTGCAAATATGGACTGTCTCAAAAAAGCGAGAGAACGAAAAGGATTGGAACGCTCGTTAAAAATAACAATTCCAACAGAAGTTTATAGCATTTTGGAAGAGGAGATGAGTAAAGTTGCAAAATAGAGTATATCAGATGTTGGGAATTACAGCAAAATCAGGAAGTGTAGTAAGTGGAGAATTTTCTACTGAAAAAGCAGTAAAGACAGGGCAGGCGTATTTAGTGATTGTTTCTGAAGAAGCGTCTGAGAATACAAAGAAAAAATTTGAGAATATGACAGATTTTTATAAAGTTCCTATTTATATCTTTGGGACAAAAGAAGACTTAGGAAGATGTATCGGAAAAGAATTCAGAGCGTCTTTAGCAATTACAGATGAAAATCTGGCGAATGCAGTAGAAACGAAGCTTAAGATGTGTAAAACTGAATAATGGAGGTAACGAATATATGGCAAAAATGAGAATTCATGAGCTGGCAAAAGAGTTAAATATAGAATCGAAAGCAATTATAGAGTTTTTTAATAATACAGAAAAAACTCCATCAAGTGGTCTTGATGAAGCAGAACAAGAAGCAGTACGAAAAAAATTTCAAAAATCAAAAACGGCAGAGAAGAATATGGAAGATAAGAAAATAGAAAAAACAGAAAAAAATACAAAATCAGAAACAGATACAAAAGAACGTCCAAAGAAAAAATCAAGCATTTCAGCAGTTTTTAATGCTCAATATAGCAAACAGCCAAGAAAACAGAATCAGAACGGACAACAGAAAAACAATAATAAAAACAATGGTGAACGTGGACAAAAACGTGAACAAAAACAGGAAACACATTCCATTATTCGTCCACGTCCGGTTGGAGAACGCGCAATGCGTCCAATTAGTGAAAGAACTGCAAATCATCAAGAAGAACAAGTAATAACAAATACACGTTCTCAGCAGGAAAAACCACAAAACGAACGTCAGAATACACAAAATAATGAGCGTCAGCATAACAATGAACGCCAAAACAATCGTCAACAAGGCGAAAAACAGAATAGAGATAGAAATAATAACGAAAGAAATAATGATAGAAACAATGGAGAACGTTTTAATAAAAATGAACGTAATCAGAATAATGAACGCCAAAACAATCGTCAGCAAGGCGAAAGACAGAATAGAGACAGAAATAATAACGAAAGAAATAATGATAGAAACAATGGCGAACGTTTTAACAAAAATGAACGTAATCAGAATAATGAACGCAATCAAAATAATGACCGTCGTTTTAACAATTCTGACAAAAACAATAATTTTCGTAATAATCGCAATGACAATGCAAAAGGACGTTTTGATCGTGAATTAGATAAATTTAACAAAGAAGCTGTAGCTGCTCCGGAAGAAATGCGTGGAAAAGAAAGTCGTGAACGTGGAAATAATGACCGTCGTAGTAACAGACACCAAGACCATGATAAATTAGGAAGCAAACGTCAGGAAAATTATATCAATTTAGAAAAACGTGGTGGTAAGAAGAAACCACAGCCACAAGTACAGAAACCAAAAGAAGATGAAGATACAATTAAGACATTGACACTTCCGGAAAAACTTACAATTAAAGAACTTGCTGATAGAATGAAAGTACAGCCTTCTGTAATTATCAAAAATCTCTTTATGAAAGG
>JAFWXB010000322.1 GCA_017523185.1 Lachnospiraceae bacterium
GGCTTCCCTTTCATCTAAAATGAAAGGCAGTTATATTTTTTCTCACTATCTTTCAATAGTAAGTAATTGACTAATTTATTAATCTAACAAATCATCAAGACTTCTTACATTCTTTTTAAAAAATTCATCATATTTTGTATTGCCATCATTGATAACTACCAAATTATTTTTTGCACGAGTTAATGCTGTATAAATTAATTCTTCACTCTCTGTCATTTCTTGTTGTCCCAATACCAAGAAAATAGTATTAATTTCCCAACCTTTAAAAGAATGGATTGTACATAATTTTATTACACCCGGATTCATTCGAAAATTTCTTTTCTTAATTTTTCTTAATTTTCTTAAATCCGTTTTTCTTTTCTGAATATCTGTTACTGCTCTTTCTAAACGTTTATATTGTTCTTGTGTTTCACAACTACACTCTGACGCAATTTTATAATTAATTCTCATGGTATATTCTAATTCTCTTAATAATTTACAATTAGAAGCTAATACACAAATATCATTCGGAGATATTGCTTGTCTATCTTTTCCACTCTTTTGAAAACTCCTAATAATAGAATAAATTTCCTCTATCTTATCTGTTGAATTTGAAATATTACAATAATATGATTGTCCTAGGATATTATCAAATAGTCCAATTTGTCTTGCTTGATGTTTTATATTCATTTTCGGATATTTTTCTGGAAAGAATGTTTGTCGAAATTTCTCTGCTAATTCTATATTCACATTGGTTAAACGATAACATTCTTCTAATGTTGTCCAATTTCCTCTTATTGTAGTTTTAGGTAATTTTATATCATCTAACTCTCTATTGTAAATATTTTGATTTTCATCACCAAAAATAACAAATTCTCCATTTGGTTTTAAAAATAAGTCTTCTATTAATTTTAACCATTCATATTGAAAATCTTGTACTTCATCAATTAAAATCGTTCGATACATATATGTTTCTTTTTCTTCCTGCGACAAAACATTCCATGCATTTTTTAAACATTTAATTCTATCTTCCAATAATTTATCTGCACCATCTTCTTCCTCTGTTTCATAACTTGGTGGCTTCATCCCAAGTTTTAATAACATTTGTGGAATAAATTCATGAAAATGAACAAACTCAAAAGCATACTCTTTTTCACTCTTATTAATATGCCTTGCATTTCGAGCAATATTATCTCTAATATAATTTCCTAATGTAATATTAAATGTTAAAATTAATACCTTTTGTCTTGTTCTTTCATAACAATTGATAGCTCTTTGTGCTAATATAAGTGTTTTTCCCGAACCTGTTACGCCTCTGATTTTCTGTCTTTTTCCATCTTCACTTTTTACATATTTTTTTTGTTTATCTGATAACTCAAATTTGGTTGCTTGTTCTATATATTCTAAAGAAGGTGTTAAAAGGTCTGTAATATCTTTATATATTGCATCACTAAATGTATTTGTTTCTTTTACTTTTAATAAATACTTAATATCATTCGTAATTTTATTTTGTGTACTATCCTGCCCCCAATAATATGTATATCCAAATCTTTTATACTTTTTATCCAAATAATCGTCATCAAAAGTTTCTTCTATACTTTCTATTGATACAGTAGAAAAATAAACAGCCGTTTTTACAACACCATATACTTTTTTATCTTCTTTATTACTCAAATATAATTCTGAAAACAATTCATTATATAACTCATCTTTATATTTACAAACCTGTTCAAATGGTGTCATTTTTTCCACTAAACGATTGTTGACTAATGACATCGTACCAAAAGCTATTCCCTTTCTTTCTTCCACTTCTGCTTTTTCTTTCTCAGATGCCGGTTCAAAAATATAAGAATTGAGATTCCAATCTTTTACTTCAATAATTAAAACGCCACCTCCTTCTTTTACAATAATAATATCAGGATGAGCAAAAGAAATATGTGATTGAAAATAAATTTTATATGTATCATCAAGATTTTCTTTTAATATACTTAATAATTTTTTTTCTCCTTCTTCTGGTATTTCCATTTGATTTTGCATTATCCAATCAAAATCCGGATAAAAAATAGCCATAATTTTCTCCTTCTAATTTGTTTTATATATCTTCTCCATCCCATCCTTACGGATGAAATGGGGTTATCTATTTATAGCAACTGTCTTTTTTATTCAAAACAAAGCATACCTCTAGCCGTTTACTTCGACTACAAGCATGCTTTCTATACTGGTATGTAAAATCCTACTCAGAATAATTAAATTTTCTAAAGATGGCAAAGATTGTCCTCTGTACCATTTATAAATAGCTTGTGTATATTCAAAACCACAGGCAACTTTCACCTGTTCGGTTGTAATTCCCTGTTCTTTTAAAAGAGTTTTGATTTTGTTTCCTGTTTTTTCCATGTTAATTGATAAATATAATGTTTCCATATGTGCAGACTCCTCCCTTGGTTTAAATACTATCCTACAAATCTCGTCTCATCATACTTTTTATGAATTTTAAAACCGTTTTCTTATGCAATCGTTTTAAAATTCTATATCTCCATTATATTTTTCAATTTTAAGCTATTTAATTTTTAAATTTGTTTTTCACTTATAAACTCTAAATTTATAACAACTATTTGTGTTGTATCATTCCTTTTTGTTTTTCGTAATTCTATACATTATGAACTGTAACATAATATGCATTATGACACATAATATTATGTCATTTTTTGCTGTCATATTACATCTTATATTGTACTCTTATATCATATTTTAGTCAATCCTAATTTTATGTATTTTGTTATCTTTTATCATGTCAACTATTGGCTTCATGTTTTTGTCTTATAGAGTTCCTTGTGTATACAAAAAACTCTACAAGGCTTATTTTATTATATATTTCCTAAAAGTTATCCTTTATCAATTCCTTTTCCATGCACATAAATCACGCAATTTGCTTCTATTTTTTCGATTGTTTCTACTAAACCTTGATAGCCTGCGTGTGCTGACAATGGAATATCTACAAAATGCAGATTGTTCTTTCTTCTATTTAAAATACTTGTGAGTAAATGCTCATGTTTATGAATAAATCCGACTTTCATCACACAAATATGCTCTTGTTCTATCAGTTGTTTTATGTAATTCGCTGATGTACTTCCTTCTCTCATCATA
>JAFWXB010000323.1 GCA_017523185.1 Lachnospiraceae bacterium
AAAGAAAAAATAACAGAAATAAACAATGCAGTAGATATAGAAAATATAAAACAAGCAGAAATTTCTAATATCTGTTTAGAGAAAGCAAGAACCCTAAATACTTCTTTATATGAAGATATCCAAGGAGAAAATTATAATACCAGTTTTGCAAATCCAACGTATGCAGTCGCAGAGTTTGGTATGGAAGCAGGACAGATATTGAGTACACTTTATGCAAAAATTCGTTCTTGTATTCCATTTGTATTGGAAGGCTCTTATCAAAGAATTTGCATTTTTAGTGAATTATTTGTAGAAGTATTTAATTATTTTGAAGAAATTATAAAAGAAAAAGTTTGTTGTGCAATTTCAGAACAGATAAATTGTGAAGAAAATACAATTTGTGAGAAAAAAATCTTACAAGATAGTAAGAATATTGTTGATAACACAAGTAATAAAGAAGCTATGGATTTAGATGTAGTCTCAAATTGTAATCAACAGGATAAGAATAAAAAAATACTACTGAAAAACCAAGATTTAAAAGTAGTAAAAGATGCAATTTACTCTTTTATGCACGATTATTCCGAAGTATTTAATGAAGAAAGTATTGCGAGATTAGTAAATCCGGATTATGACTATTATTTCGATATTGTGATGCATAGTGATTTGTCCGATTGTTCTTATTTGTATCGTTATGGACATTTTATTGGTAAAAATGAAATAGAAAGTGCAAATTATTTAAGTACGTTTTCAGAAGAAGAAATAAGTGCAATGGCAGCTACTTATACGGAAGGCTATCGTATAGGATTTGAGGTTACAGGCAAAGATTTGAGTATTAAAACAACCGTTGAAATTCGTTATCCGATTGGATTTGAACGTATGGTACGTGTTGCAATTCAAAATTTTGAAAAATTGCAGTTGCGTTGTGTGTTGAAACCATTTTCGACTTCTCCAAACAAACAGTATGATTACGACCATAAAGAAGATAGTGCACTTTGGATAGATAAAGCATTTGTAGAACGTGGGTTAGAAGTATATCGCACCGTATTTGAACAATATAAAAAATTTTGTGCAGGATATGCAGGGCCTGCTGTGATTGAAGTATTTGGAGAAGAACCATTTTCACCGGTTTCTAAGAAGGAAAATTTGCGTTTTAATGAAAAACAGCAAAAACTTTCTGTATATCATCGTAGAGAATTTAGTCAACTTATGAATCGCTATATCAAAGGCGAAGAACGCAGTTTTACCATTATTGCGTATCCGATTTCAGAAATTGGAGAAAAATATCATGAAATTTTTGCAGAAACGGTGAAATTAAATACATTAGATTATGTATTATATCGTGATATGCAGCAAAAAATGATTGATGCATTAGATAAAGCAGAAAAAGTGCATATTTTAGGAAAAGATGGAAATAAAACAGATTTGTATGTTTCTATTTATCCACTTGCAAATCCACAAAAAGAAACAGCATTTGAAAATTGTGTAGCAGATGTCAATATTCCGGTAGGTGAAGTCTTTACTTCCCCTGTTTTAAAAGGTACAACAAGGAAACTTCATGTAAGTCAAGTTTATTTGAGAGACTATAATTTCTTAAACTTAGAAATTGATTTTACAGATGGTATGATTACAAGTTATACTTGTACCAATTTTGAAAGCGAAGAAGAAAATAAAAAATATATTCAAGATAATATTTTAAATCATCACGAAACACTTCCAATGGGTGAATTTGCAATTGGAACAAATACCACAGCATATCGTATGGCGAGAGTATATGATATTTCTGCAAAATTACCAATTTTAATAGCAGAAAAAACAGGTCCACATTTTGCAGTAGGTGATACTTGTTATATGTATGATGAAGATAATATTACTTATAATCCGGATGGAAAAGCAATTGTAGCAAGAGAAAACGAAATTTCTGCACTTCGTAAAACGGATATTTCTAAGGCGTATTTTAATTGTCATACGGATATTACGATTCCATATGATGAACTTGGAAAAATTACAGTTATTCGACCGGATGGAAGTAGAGAAGATATTATTTCAGATGGGCGTTTTGTGTTAGAAGGAACAGAGATATTAAATCAACCGTTAGATGAAATGGAATAATAAAAGAATAAGTATTTGTATTTAGAAACTATATGTGGTAAAATTTGGAATATTTATTTCATTATAGTTAATAAATAAAAAATAATAAACATAGGAGGAATTTATTTTATGGTAGGTATTGTAATGGGCAGCGATTCTGATATGCCGGTTATGGCAAAAGCTGCAGATATTTTAGAGGAACTTGGAATTGCATATGAAATGACAATTATTTCAGCACACAGAGAACCAGATGTATTTTTTGAATATGCAAAATCAGCAGAAGCAAAAGGTTTTAAAGTAATTATTGCAGGAGCAGGTATGGCAGCACATTTACCGGGTATGTGTGCAGCAATTTTCCCAATGCCGGTTATTGGTATTCCAATGCATACAACATCTTTAGGTGGTAGAGATTCACTTTACAGTATTGTACAGATGCCTTCTGGTATTCCGGTTGCAACTGTGGCAATCAATGGTGGTGCAAATGCAGGTTTACTTGCAGCAAAAATTCTTGCAACAAGTGATGCAGAATTATTACAGAAATTAAAAGACTACTCTGAAAACTTAAAACAACAGGTACAGGCAAAAGATGCTCGTTTACAGGAAGTAGGATATAAGAATTACTAAGATTAGGAAAAAAGTAGAATGTGTAAAAGTACAGATTCTACTTTTTTGTTATTTTTGTAATAGAACGTGTTTGAAAATTTATTATTGTTATTTTTATGCAAACAGCTGTTTAATTTTTTAGAAATCATTAAAAGTAATAGAAATAAGTTAGTTTATAATGTGAAAATGAGATGTGTGAAGTTTTATTCCATATTTTATGAAGTATATTCGATAGTGAACTTAAACTAAAAATTATTTTTAATAAAATATTAGTTTGATTGTATAATATGTATAATTATATAAGATTTACTAATAAAAAATATAATAATTATCTATTGGCAATTATAGTATTTTCAAGCTA
>JAFWXB010000324.1 GCA_017523185.1 Lachnospiraceae bacterium
AAAATATTACTTTCAAAAAATAATTTAAGTCCACATAAAGTATCTGTTGCATATTTATGCAATCAGACATGGAAAGAGTGGACAGCTTTCATTGCAATGAAATATATTGATATGGGAAAAGCTGTATATCATTTTGCAATTCCAAATTATGCAGATTTGAAAAAGCAGAAAAATGTAGTAGTTGGAGAAGTACTTTCAGAATTTAAAAATGGAATTACTAGTTTTGATTATGAAAGAATTAAAGCAGATGAAACAGTTGAAAGAGAAATATCACGTTATATTACATTTGCTATCAATAATTTTGCTACTGCAGTTATGAAAGAAAATGAACGAAAAAAAGGAAATAATGAAGACGTATTAGCTGAAAAATTGAAATTAGATACTTTGAAAGATGATGTAGATAGAAGAATTTTACAGTATTTTGGTGGAAAAAGTACATGGACAGACTATAGTTTTGAATCGAACGCATTATTTTCTGCTATTCAAAAAGAATTAGCATATATAAGAAATAATCATTTTCATTATGCAGGAGATGGAGAAGATATACAGAAAGAAACTTCATCTATTATTGATGAAATGTTTCAAAAGGAATATTTTGAACTTGGAATGAAATATCGTAAAAAATATTATTCCAACAATGTGCCAAAATTTTATTCCGTTGAAAATATTACAGCACTTATGGATAGACTATATGATGCACCTGCAATTCGTCCTGCACAAGTTCCTTCTTTTCAAAAAGTTCTAAGCCGAAATACCTTTAAAGCGGAAATTGGAAATTTTGTAAAAGGAAAACCATTAGGAAAAGTTAGTAAAATACCTGAAATGGCAGAAGAATTTAGAAGTTCTCTTTATTTTGTATTAAAAGAAATTTATTATTATGATTTTTTACAACTGAAAGACTTAAAAACTCGATTTATGGAAGCTTTGAAAATTATCAATGATAACGAGCGAGATAAGACGAAACAAAAGGCTATGAAAAATTTCATGGAGAGAATTAATGAAATTGAAGAGGAAAATATAACATTTGGACAACTTTGCCAACAGATAATGACTGATTACGAACAACAAAACAACGAAAAAGAAAAAAAGGCTTCCGGATATGCAGTAATGTATATGGATAAAAATGAAAATTTAGTTGTAAAATTGAAAAAAACAGAAGATGATAAAAAAATTTATAAACATTTTAAATCACTTTTATATATTGGGTTAAAAGAAGCCTTTTGGCATTATTTAAATCCAAAAGGAAAAGATGAAACAGAAGAAAGATTTTTTCAATTTTTAAGAGAACCTATTAATCGTCAACAGGAATTTGAAAACCTTTCAGAAGAAATATTTTGTTCTGATTGGGAATCACATACTTATGATAATATTCAAGAGAATGGTAATACATTAGCATGGTTTACAGTTGCTCATTTTTTAAATCCGAAACAGTTAAATCATCTAATTGGATGTATAAAAAATTATATTCAGTATATTGAAAATATAAATAGACGTGCAAAAGCTGTGGAAAATAGGACAGATAGTAACATAAGTAAAAAAATTGGATATTATAGAGATATTCTTATTATGTTAGATTTTTGTATGCCTTTTTGTGGACAAATTTCCAATGTGCTTGAAGATTATTATAAAGATGCAGATGACTATGCGGAACATTTAGCTAAATATGTAAATTTTACAAGTAAAAAATTAACAGGTAAGGCCGCTTTACAAGCATTTAGTAATAAGTCTGTTAAGATTGAAAAACAAGAGTTTCGATATGGGATTTATTTTGATGGTTTAAAACCAATTATAAATCGAAATGTCGTAATGGCTATGCTATATGGTGCAGAGAGTGTTCTTGCAAATAGTATATCTCCTATTACGGAAAATGATTTGAAAAATTATTATAAAAATAAATTAAAATTATCTGAACTATTTAAAAGTGGAGTATGTAAAACAGAAGCAGATTATCAGGAATTAAGAGAATTTCAAAATTTAAAAAATCGTGTAGAGTTAGTAGATATTATGATTTTCTCAGAAATATTAAGTGATTTAATGGGACAATTAATTGGTTTTGCATATTTAAGAGAACGTGACCTTATGTATATGCAACTTGGCTTTCAATATGTAAAATTATTTCATACAGAAAGTATAGAAAAACATAGTTTATACAAAAAACTAAATGGTTCACAAATCAGTATTATGGATGGGGCAATTTTATATCAAATTGTAGCAATGTATTCATATCATTTACCAATATTTATCTTAGATGAAAATGGAAATACAAAAATAGGAAAAGAAAATGCTGGTATTGGTATAAAGATTCCTATATTTGTAAAGTTGTATGGTGATCCGATATATGACGAAGGATTATGTTTCTTTGAAGACATACATATGCATGAATATATTATTGAATTTAGAAATTATATTGACCATTTCAAATATTATGCTAAAACAAATAAAAGTATGCTTGATATGTATAGTCAGATGTACGATAGTTTCTTTGATTATGATTTAAAATTAAAGAAAAGTGTTTCATTTGTATTAAGTAATGTTTTGATGAAGTATTTTATAGTTCCAAAATTATCTTTTGCTAAGACTGGGGAAAAATCTTATAAACCTGAAAGAAATAAAGAAAAAATTACAAAGAAAGCAACTAAAATTACAATTGATGATTTAAATTCCGATATTTTTACATTCAATATTCCAATGGAGAAAGGAAAAGAACAGAATCATTCTTCAAAGAAAAAGGAAGTCGTATTAGCACAAGCAAGAAGTAAGATGTTTTTAACGCAAGTAATGAATATGTTAGAATTTTCAAAATAATAAACTACATTCATAAATATAAAAATAATTTGTGAAATGTAAATATAGAAATATATTTGTTTAAATCAAAAAGTGGGGCAACCGAAAGAC
Source organism: Lachnospiraceae bacterium (assembly GCA_017523185.1). Next base: position 2,896 of record JAFWXB010000324.1, read on the forward strand.
TTATCATTAAAAAATGTGGATAAGTCTGGAAACACGCATAAATACTGGATTTTTTGAAATTGTATGAAAAACGGCTGCCCCACTTTTTTTGTAAAAATAGTTGAAATTTTGAAAAAAAGTGATATGATAAGAGTAACAAGTATTGAAAATACTGTTGTGAGCAAAGCCCGATATAGAGGGCAATAACTAGTCGTATGGGTCAATTACTTTTCCATTAATTCTATATTCAGTGAGCAAAGCCCGATATAGAGGGCAATAACTTGTGTCAACCATTGTTGTCTTTCCTGTTCTCTGTCATATCTTTCTTCTTGTGAGCAAAGCCCGATATAGAGGGCAATAACGTAAAATACTTCGTTGTCTTTTTCTCTTCTTTCTTCTTCAGTGAGCAAAGCCCGATATAGAGGGCAATAACTTGTGTCTTCCGGTTCTCTGTTGAACACTACCGGTGATGTAAGTGAGCAAAGCCCGATATAGAGGGCAATAACTTTCGTTTTCGGAAATATACGAAACTTCCATTTCGTGAGCAAAGCCCAATATAGAGGGCAATAACATATTACTTTTCGAGTACAATCCAGCCCACACTAAATTCATATTCATAATAAGTGAGCAAAGCCCGATATAGAGGGCAATAACTTCTTTCTTTCATAATGTTCTCGAGCGCGTTTTGCAATCTCTTTTGACTTCTTGTGAGCTATAGAGAAGTAAATTTCCTATAATTGAGCAAAAGAGAAAATTAGACCAAAACATTTAAAGTTATATTTAGATGTTTTGGTTTTGTTTGTTTACAGGGATAGAATGAAATGAAGTGGTTGTAAGAAAAATGAAGAATTATAATTTAAACTTATAAAAAGTGGATTTTATATAAATAAGAATTTATATAGAGTCCATTTTTTAATTTTTGCGTAGGAGAATTTTAGGATAAAAAGTATTACGATATATAATATAAAAGTTGAAATTTTTGGAAAATTGATGAATGGGGAGGGGGAGTGCAATGTTTGTTATAGTAACGTATGATGTAGCATCAAAACGTGTTGCAAAGATAATGAAAACATGTAGAAAGTATTTAACACATACTCAAAAGTCAGTTTTTGAGGGAATGATTACAGAAGGAAAATTAAAACACTTAAAAGAAGAATTAGATAATCTTATTATTTATACAGAAGATAAAATCTGTATTTATAAGATAGATAATCTTAAGTACACAAGCAAAGAACAGATAGGGGTAACCAAAAAAGACAATAATATTCTTTGAATGGAGGCATCTATGGAAAAAATATTTTCAGAAGAAAGATTACAAGTTGCTGTAGAAAAGTTATTATTGAAAAAAGATAGTTGTGGTATAGATGGAATTTATATAAGTAGATATAAAGAATATTTTGAAATGAACGGTGAATCTATACGCAATAGTTTAGTTAGGGGAGAATATCAACCAGATGCGGTACAATTGGTGGAATTGCTAAAAAAGAATGGGAAAAAAAGAAAGATTTCAAAACATACATGTACGGATAGAGTGATTCTAGAAGTAATAAAACACGAATTAACACCTTATTGGGAAGGAGAATTTTCGAAATATAGTTTTGCCTACCAAAAAGATAAAGGGGTACAAGATGCAGTTCGTCAATGTGCAAAATATATAGAAGCAGGAAATAAATGGGTAGTCGAATTAGATATAAAAGATTTTTTTGATTCTATCAATATTGAGCGTATGTTATTCATGTTACGAAAAAGAATAGATAATCCATTATTATTAGAACTAATTCATAAGTATTTATACATATATATATACAGGATGATGCAAAGAAATATCGTAAAACAATTGGATTAGTACAGGGAAGTCCGTTAAGTCCTCTTTTTAGCAATATTTATATGCAGGAATTTGATGTGTATATGGAACGATATCATTTTTGTCGATTTTCAGATAATATTAATATCTATTGTAACTCCATAGAAACAGCAGAAAAATGTATGGCAGAAATACAAGAGTATTTAAAACGAGAATTGGGATTAACCTGTAATAAAGAGAAAAGTGGAATTTATCCTGCATTGTCCCGTAGGTTTTTAGGATATGAATTTTATAAAAATAAAAATGATGAAAAAGTATATATTCGTCATTACAAAAATGAAAATAGAACGTATTATAAAAAATGGAATTCTTCAGCAATTCAAAAAATAGACAGAAATTATCATTTGATTAATGATGGAATATTAACAAAGAAAGACTATACCATTTTATTTGAAAATGATGAAGGAAAGTATTATCTTCCGGTAGAAACATGTGGTGCTATCAATGTATATTCAAATGTTGCATTTAGTAGTTCGTTTTTTGAATATGCAAAGAAAAAAGGGCTGAATGTAAATATTTTTGGAAAGTATGGAGAATATATAGGTGCATTTTGTACATCTACACATAGGGAAGCTTCAAAAATAATGTTAAAACAAGCTCAAATATATAATGATATAATACAGCGATTAGAAATAGCAAAGAAAATAGAATTGGCATCGTTACATAATCAGAGAGAGAATTTAAGATATTATTATGGAAGAAATAGAAATGGAAAATTAAAAGATGCAATTACATATATAACAAATTGTATGGAGTTAATGAAAATATGTGAAGATATAAATAATTTGATGTTAATAGAAGCAAGAGCAAAACAAATGTATTTACATTGTTTTGATAGTATGATAGATGATATGGAGTTTGTTTTTGAAAAAAGAACAAGAAGACCACCTAAAAATGAAGTGAATGCACTTATTAGTTTTGGAAATGT
>JAFWXB010000325.1 GCA_017523185.1 Lachnospiraceae bacterium
AGATATGCTAAGTCGATTAGAAACAATGGTACTTATGGGTATGGAACTTCCCATCCAAGCAATTCGTCAACAAATAGCATCAGGAATTGATATTTTGATACATCTTGGAAGAATGAAAGATAAAAGTCGAAAAGTGTTGGAAATTGCAGAAATTATAGGGATAGAAAAAGGGGAGATTGTATTGAATGTATTATTTCGATATGAAGATGGTTTAAAGAAAGTTGGAGAATTAAAACATCGTGAAAAATTGGATTTATTTTATGTAAAGGATACAAATGGATTATAAAAAGTATGAGTTGTGTTTAAAAGAAGTGTTATTTGTATTTGGAAAGGGGATTGTAGTATCAGGAAGTATTGCATTTTTATTTTATCGTTCTGTATTTGGATTTATTTTATTTCCAATTATATTTTATATTCTCAAAAAACGCGAAGAACAGATAAGAGGAATGTTGCGAAAGAAAGAACTTCATATGCAATTTATGGAAGCATTAAAAAGTATTCATGGTGCATTGATGGCAGGATTATCTATGGAATATGCATGGAAAGAGGCAGAAGAAGAAATTCGACTTTTACATGGAGAATATGCTGTATTATATTTGGAATTGGCAGAAATTAACAGACAAGTAGCTTTAAATGTTCCAATTGAAACATTGGTATATTCTTTTGCTGTTCGTACAGAAATTGATGATATTATGCAGTTTGCAGAAGTATTTCAATATGGCAAACGAAGTGGAGGAAAATGGAAAGAAATTATAGAAGCGACTATTTATCGCATCAATCATAAATACGAAACAGAAAAACAAATTGAAGTTCTGCTTGCAGGCAAGAAATTAGAACAACAGATATTGAGTATTATTCCACTTGGAATATTGGCGTTTTTACAATTTGCTTCTTGGGATTATATGCAAGTATTATATCACAATGTATTAGGTATAATTTGTATGACGATTTGTTTGGTAGGATACATTATAGCAATGGTAATTGCAGAACGTATTTTGCAGATACAGGTATAGAATATGAAACAAAAAAAGAAAATACTATATATTGTATGTTTTTTCTTACTACCAGTTTTAGTAGGAATCATGGAGTTACAAAAAAGTAGCATAGAAGAAACATATACGATAGAAAGAAATAAACCCTTAGAAGGCGAAAAACAAGTAGAAATTTACTTAAATGCAGAAGGTATTTTGGAAAATTACATATATCAATTAAATATAACAGAAGCGTTATATACAAAAGAAGAAATTGAAGGTTATTTTGCAGAAACCATTATGCAAATCAATCAAGATTTTGAAAATGTTACAGATAGTGTTCCTATACAAGATACATATATAGAAGATATTGTAGAAGCAGAATGGCGTTTTTCTCCATATGGATATATTGATACAAATAATCATATTATACAGGAAAATATTTCAGAAGAAGGAATTCTTATGCATGCATCTGTTACATTGTGTTGTGGTAAATATGAACAGATTTATACATTTCCATTTTATATTCATCAAGCTAAACGTAGTGAAAAAGAACAATTGTTGTTAGAGTTGTCAAATTGGTTTGAAGTAGAAATGCAAAAGGAAGGTGAAATAAAAGTTCATTTACCAACAGAAATAAAAGGGGTTATATTATCATGGAAAGAAAAGCCAACCTATTTATTTTGGAAAATTATAATTTTTGAAATTGTAATTGCAGTTCTTTTGTATTTTGTAAAAAGAGAAAAACAAGAAGAAAAAGAAAAAACGCTATATCTTCTTATGGAACAAGATTATCCTGAAATTGTAGGAAGTCTTGCAGTATTATTAGGTGCAGGAATGACATTAAAACAAGCGTGGAATTATTTAGCATTGCAATATGTGCAAAAAAAAGAAAAAAATATGATAATACAAAGACCAGCATATGAGGAACTTGTATTAGCGAATTATCGAATGAAAGAAGGGGAAAATGAAAAGAGTGCTTTTTCAAAATTTGCAGAAAACATTCCAAATTTATCATATCATAAATTAGTTCGAATCCTTTTAGGAAATTTGCAAAAAGGAACAAGTGGTTTATGTGAAACACTTGATAAAGAAACAGAAGATGCATATGAAAGACGTGTTTTACAAGCAAGAAAAAAAGGAGAAGAAGCATCTTCAAAGATGCTTGTACCTATGATGATTATGATGGTAATTGTTATGGCAATTGTAATGTTACCTGCAATTATCAGTTTTCAATAAGTAGTTGTGTAATTTAAGTAAGGTAAAAAAGGTGAAACTTATATTTTATAAAAAACAGATTAAGAAAGTAGAGGTATGGTATAGAATGAAGCATTTTATAAGATTTTTAAAAGAAGAAGATGGAGCCGGCGTTGTGGAAATGATTTTAATTATTGTAGTTTTAATTGGAATTGTGCTTATTTTTAAAGACCAATTAACAGATTTAGTAAATAGCATTTTTAAAACAATTACAAAACAGGCAGGTAAAGTGTAATTAAAGAGCAGAAAAAGGGCAGTATTACAATATTTGCAGTATTAACAATGATTTTGGTAATAGAATTTTTGTTTACCATATTAGAAGGCGTACGTATTCATGCATTACAAAACAGAGCTGTATTACAAACACAAACAGCAGTAGAATCAACATTTGGAAGTTATCAGCGTTTTTTGTGGGAACAGTATCGCATTTTAGGTAGAGATATGCAAGGATTAGAAGAAATGATGATGGATATGGCAAGTAGTAGCATGATTTCTTCAAAAGAAGGTATTGATTTATTAAATTTTATGCCTGAACAAATAGAGATTGCAAAATATCAATTGTTAACAGATGATAATGGCAGAAGTTATATAAAATCAGTTGTTAATTATATGAAAGAACATATTGGATATGAAAGTGCAAAAGGTATTTATAGTCGATTTGAAGCTGTAAAAAATATTACAGATAAAAATGAAGTAAATAATTTAGATGTAGAAAAAGCATTGGAAAGTTTACATAAACAAGAAAAAGAAATTTCAGTAGAAAGTTCAAGTTATTCAAAAGATATTCTTAGTTTACAAAATTCAAATTTTGTGAAATCTTTAAGTCACTTAGGAAATGCAAAGTCTTTCCTACAAGATAATTCATTTCAAAATTCCGATTTTATAAAGAATAGTTATGTATCATCAAAAGATATATTATCTTATAGAAAAAGTTATGATAGTACAAAACAAAAAGAAAATGAAAAAATACAAGAAAAAGGAAAATCTATTTTAGAAATTGGTTCTAATTTACAAAAAATGGGTATTTTAGAATTGGTAATAGAAGATACGAGTATATTATCTTCCGAATGTTATGATAGTAAAGATAAAGTTTCAAAAAGAGAACTTTTAAAAGGAACAGATACGAATATAAGTGAAATTGCATGGATAGATTCTGTTTTATTTCAACAATATATATTAAATTATTTCGATAATTATATGACAAGTGCCAATAATACAAAGCCTGTGGAATCATCTGTACTTTCTTATCAAGTAGAATATGTAATTGGACGAAACAATCGTGATATTGAAAATTTAAAGGAAGTTGTATCGCAAATTTTAGCAATTCGCCAAGCAAGTAATATGATGTATTTATTAGGAGATTCTGAAAAAATGCAGATGATTATGACAATTGCAGGTACATTTGGTGGTATTACAGCAAATCCTGTATTATTGGAGGTTATAAAAACAGGTTTACTTACAGCGTGGGCATTTGGAGAAAGTATTTTAGATATGAGAGCATTATTGCAAGGAAAAACAATTCCTGTTGTAAAGAATAAAACAACATGGACATTGGAAATAGAGCAACTCGAAAATCTTTCAACAAACTTTTTAACTGCAAAAGAAAGTAAGACAGGTATGGCATATGAAGATTATCTAAGTATATTGTTATTTTTTCAAAAAGAAGAAAAACTTGCATTTTCGGCAATGGATTTACAAGAAGCAATTATACGCAAACAAAAAGGTTATGAGGATTTTCAAATGGACAGAATGGTAACACGGATAGTTGCGAATGTAAACTATCAATATTCTTTTTTATTTTTATCCATGCAAAATTTACTTACTTATGATACACAAATAAATCATATTCATACAGAAACAGCATTTTCTTATTGGTAGAATATCAGATTTAATAACAACATAAAAAAGGCAGGTGTGAAAAGATGTCTCTTTGTTTTCTTTCTTTATATTCTAAGTCTCTCCCGAGACACATTTACAATCGTAAAACACCCACTTATGGCAAAGGGGCATCTTTTTGCATCTGTCAAAAAGGTTCGTATACATTAGAATCAGCAATTATTTTTCCGTTACTTTGTGGTATATTTGTAAGTATTTTATTTTTATTTCGTGTGATACAAGTACAGACAGATATTAACGAGGCAATGATTTATGCAGGAAGAAAAGTAGCAGTAGAAAGTAGTGATACAAGTACAGAAAAATCTATGTTATTATTTGCACAAACGTTGATGTATTATCATTTAAAAGAGAGCAATGTTGTAAAACATTATGTGCAAAATGGAAGTTTGGGAGTTTCTCTTTTGCAATCAGAATGTTCAGAACATACAATTGATTTATATGTTCGTTATCAAATGAAGCTACCAATTGATTTTTTTGGTATATATGTATTTTCTATGGGACAAAAATGCAGTTTTCAAAGATGGATAGGGGATAGGAGTGTTAATCATAATGAAAGCAGTACATATGTATATGTAACAGAAAGTGGAAGTGCATATCACGCATCAAAAGATTGCAGAGCACTTGATTTATCCATAGAAAAGACTACAAGAACGCAGATACCCTCATTACGAGGCTCTGATGGACAAAAGTATTATGCTTGTTCTTTTTGTAATAAAAAAGAGGAAGTGTATGTATATTTTACAAAATACGGAACATTATATCATTCAGATATTGGGTGTGGTGCATTAAAAAGGACAATTTTAAGAGTAAAACGTTTTGAGGTAGGAAATAGAAAAGCATGTTATTTTTGTTATTTACAACAAAGCTAGGGAATATACAAGTATGATACAAACAATTACAGCAGGAATTTTTTTAACAATACAAGCAATTTTTGATATAAAAATAAAAAAACTTCCTAATATAGTAACTTTTGTAGGGAGTATTTTTGGAATTTTTTTAATGTTTATAAAAAATCAAATGACAATTAGTATAATGATAGCATTTTTACCAGCAGTAATATGTTTTTTCTTTGCAAAAATCAGTAGAGAAGCAATAGGATATGGTGACGTTTATTTAATAGGTATGTTAGGTTTTTATTGTTCAATTACAGAACTTATAATGATATGTGAGATTTCGTTTATGTTGGCAGGAATTATAGCACTTATATTGCTTGTAGTATTTCGAAAAAATAAACAATATGAGATACCATTTGTGCCTTTTTTATTAGCAGGATTTTTAATAGAGGAAGTTTTTATATGAAATTGCAAAAAGGAAGTTATACAATAGAAGGTACAATTTTAGTACCAATGTTATTATTTGTAATATTTACAACTGTACAAATGGGGATTTCATTTTATCAAGAAGGTATTAAAACAGAAATTTCGGATAAGATACAAAATTTTGATATTGTAGAGGAGTTTTATGCGTATCAATTATTAAAGGAAGTTGTGGGAGAATTAGAAAATGATTAATCGAGAGATTATATATGAAAGAAATGTCAGTAGAAGTTATATGAAAATTGCAGCCAGTTTAGAATCGCCATTTGATGAAAAAATGATGTTAAAAAGAAAACTTCCCGGTTTATTGCCAGTAGAAAAGTGTTTTATCAATGGTGTAGGTCAATATTGGTATAATATTACCGGAAAACAAGCGTTGGATACATATTGTAAAATGAAAATGATTGGTGTTTCTTTTATGGAACGAATGATTGTAAGTATTTGTAATCAGCTTGAAATATTAGAATGGAATTTGATAGATGTAAATTGTTTGGTATTAGACCCTGAACTTATTTTTATTGCAAATGGAAGCGAGGAAATTATTTTTACGATTTATCCGGGAAGCAAACATGAGATTTTTTTAGAGTTACAACAACTAATGGAATATTTACTTACAAAAATAGACCACAAAGATAAAGAAGCTGTTCATTCGGCATATAATTTGTATGAAATGACTTTAAATGAAACGTATAGTATTATAGATATTAAAAATGCGATTTTAAATGCAAGAGGCATGGTACAAGAAGAATCACATGAAACACTCGAAATCTTAAAATTAGAAAAGGATACTCCAATTGGAATGATAAATAAACCGATTGGAATAACAAATAAAAAAGAACAAGAAACATTTATAAAGCCGGTTTCTGAAAAGAAAAATTTATGGGAAAGTATGATGGAATCTATTCAAAATTTATTTAAAAAATCGCCTTCGGAATTGTTCATAGAGAAAAAGGAACAAATAAAGAAAGAGGAAGGAAAAAAAGAAAAGTACAAAGATTATAGAACTGAACAAGCTCCTGTTTTATTAAAAGAGGAGATTCGAAGACCACAAACAAATCCAACGATATGTTTAAGCAGTGTGGAAAAAGGAGCAAGAGGTTTGCTTTTATATGAAGGGGGAGGACATTTTCCAGACTATGAATTAAAAGAAAAAGTTTGTAATATTGGAAAAGATAGTCGGGCAGAACTTTTCTTAGAGAAAGAAACCATTAGTCGTTTTCATGCCAAAATTGAATATTTAGACAATGCATATTATATTGAAGACTTAAATTCTACAAATGGAACATATATTAATGATGACCTTTTGATATATAAGCAACAGCGAAAATTAGAAATAAATGATATAATACGTTTTGCAGATGTGAGATATCGTTTTTTATAGCTTTTGGAAATGAGGTTATTTATTTTTAAAATATATATTTTTCTGAATCTTGCAAATCTAATCAGAACATTTTATAATTTATAAAAATAAAAAATAGAGTGTGTTTAAAAAATAAAAATTGCAGATATTTGTTCGATATTAAATATTTAGGTATATATGTTTGCTAAAAATAATAAGAGCAAGTGAATTATGAAATACATTCTAAAGGAAATAAAATGAGTATTACGATTGGATTGATTATTTTTAATATTATTGTGTTTTTTATATTAGAATTTATGGGAGATACTGAAAGTGCTGTTTTTATGATGGAACATGGAGCAGTATATCCACCATATATAATTGAGGCAAAGGAATATTGGAGGCTTTTAACGGCTACATATATGCATTTTGGATTTAAACATTTGCTCAACAATATGGTTTTACTAGGAAGTGCAGGTCGAATTTTAGAAGAAGCAATTGGAAAAGTGAAATTTTTGAGTTTGTATATTCTTTCCGGTTTGGGAGGAAGTATATTGTCATATTTGCAGATGGTTCATAGTGGAGAATATTCGGTATCAGCAGGTGCTTCTGGTGCTATTTTTGGAATTATAGGAGCATTATTGTGGATTGTCATTGTAAATCAGGGAAGATATCAAACTTTAACAGGAAATGGAATGCTTTTTATGATAGGTTTATGCCTATATTATGGAATTACAGCTGGAAATGTAGATAATTGGGGACATATTGGTGGTTGTATCATGGGATTTCTGATAAGTATTTTATTTTATCGTAAAAATAAAGTATGATACTTGTTATAATTATGTGGTGAAAAGTCCGGATGATTGCCTATAGGAATAGTCAGAAATGTAAAAATTTTTGAAAAATAATAAAAAGTAGTATCGGATATCTAATTAACATTGATTTTCATTTCTAAAATCTATATACTAAAGTTATAAAAACTCAATTTTAGTGAGGTAGAACATGAAAATTAATGTATATTATGGTGGCAGAGGTTTATTAGATGACCCAACCTTGTATGTTATCAATAAAATGGAAGAAGTTTTAGGAGAACTTCGTGTAAAAGTAGAGCGTTATAATATTTATGAGCATAAAAATGAGATTGCGACATTGCCACAGACAATGAAAGATGCAGATGGAATTATTCTTGCAACAACGATTGAATGGCTTGGGATAGGTGGCTATATGCAACAGTTTTTAGATGCTTGTTGGTTATATGGAGATAAAGAAAAAATTAGCACTACATATATGCAACCGGTTGTAATGTCTACAACATATGGAGAGAGAGAAGGAGAACTTACATTAGCAAATGCATGGGAAATTTTAGGTGGATTACCATGCCAAGGTTTATGTGGTTATGTAGAAGATTTGGTTTCTTTTGAACTGAATAAGGACTATACACTTATTATTGAAAAGAAAGCAGAAAACTTTTATCGTATGATTTCTCAAAAAACAAAGAGCCCTCCGGGAAGTAATCAGGCAGTAAAACAGAGTGTATTGCGTACCCAACAGTTAAATTTGACACCACAAGAAAGTGAACAGTTATCAAAATATGTATCTGATGACAGTTATGTAAAACAACAAAAAGAAGATATCGAAGAACTTGCTTCTATGTTTAAAGACATATTAGGAAAATCAAGTGCAGATGAAGATACCATGTTTATCAAAGATTTTAAAAATCACTTTACTCCACAAAATAATTTTTCAGCAAATTATTTATTTACCATAGAAGGATATAAGAAACCATTATATGTTTCTGTAAAAAATAATAATTTAGATATCCATTATGGACAAGAGGACAACATTGACGTATATGCCAAGATGTCCACAGAAATAATGCAGTCCATAGTAGATGGAAGAATGACGTTCCAACGAGCATTTATGACAGGTGAAATGACAACAAAAGGTAATTTTAAAACATTACGAATGTTAGACGAAATGTTTATGTTTTAAATAGTTATTTTATACTTTAAAATGGAAGTTGTATTGTGAAAGTAGTTCCTTTATTTAATGTGGAATCACATAGTAAATTTCCATTATGCAATTCTAAAATATGTTTTGCAATTACAAGACCAAAGCCACTTCCTGTTTCTTTTGTTGTAAAGGCTGATTTAAAAATAGAGTTTATAGTTTCCATGCTCAT
>JAFWXB010000326.1 GCA_017523185.1 Lachnospiraceae bacterium
CCAGATGTTTTTATTATAGCACAAATTTCTAATTTGCAATATAGTATTCTATTACCGAAGTTACAGTATTTATATTTATGCCAAATGCTTTGGTGTAGAAACAGCTGCATATTTTGCAATTTTATCTTTTTCCACATTACGTATTCTTTCAGCAAACTCTGTTATCTTATTACATATCCACATATACGCTGTTGTACCTTCCGAATAATCTGCTTCTGCATACATATTAATTCTTCCATCCATACGCATTTGTTCCACTTGTTTCATTGCTTCCATATTTCCTTTCGGATATATTGCAAATGTCGCTCCATTATTTTTATTTACCACAGAAAACGCCGGAATATCACTTGGTCCATCAGCAATATATACCATATTTATAAAATGAACTCTCCTAAGTTCCTCCGGAATCTTTGTATTTACCTCTATATCTGCTCTACTGTGAACGCCTTTGTTAATTTCAAATAATGCTCTTGTTTTCGTTGTATTATCAATCGTATATCCTACTTCTGCTATACATGGATTTCCTTCTTTATCTTCCCCCTCCATGAGTTCACACCCCCATATATGCTCAACATATGGCATAATAGAAGAACCACGAATTACTTGTGTCATCCCTGTACTAACAATATAATGTTCCACTTTTATATCGTATTCTTTATAAATAGGATTTTTTTCTATCAATTCCTTCGTTTTGCTGAATATCTCCGGAATCCCATTATAAAACTTCAATTCTTTCCCAAATTCTTCTAATTTTTTGTTTGTCAATCCTTTAAATATTCCCTCTTTTGCATACTTAATAAAATGATTCAAATATACAGTATCAGAATTCACTAACACATTTTGTTCTTCCATATATTTTTTTGGTAATGCATTTACCTCTTTCCAAAAATCAGCAGAATTTACCTTATAATGTTCAAAAATCGGGTCTTGCATATAGCCATCTACTAACGTTTTATCAAAGTCCCACACAACTGCTATAATATTTGCCATTTTTCTCCCTCCAATTGATGTAAAATTAACATAAGTTCAAGAAATAAAAAACAAGTAAACATCATGTTTTTATAATCCTATTATACTATTTTAAATTATTCATTACAACTCTCCACTCTTTAAAGTCAATTGTTGCAAAGCGAACTTTTTTTGATATTCTAAATACAGAAAGGTGAAAATAATATGATTAATAACAATCGAGATGATTCTGGAGAACATCTTTTTAATATCCAAAAAAATTAGGAATAACACAAGTTGAATTTGTTAAAATAATTCATTCTTCGAATGGACATATTTCGGATATGGAAAAAGAAAGAAAAAATCTTACAGAATCAACTATTGAATTTCTTAACACCCGACCTTTATTATATTTATTGAATTAACACATATATTTTTGTCTTATTCTTAAAATTTATGTACGCGTTCTGATGAACGACCAAGTAGAAATTGATATTGAAATTCAACTTTCGGAACTAAAAGTTTGGGCTGACCGTTCCTTGTTCTATCTCTCCAAAATGTACACCGAACAAATCGAAGAAGGACAAAGCTATGATGTATTCAAACGCTGTGTTTCCATTAGTATCTTAGACTTTACGCTTTTTCACGATACTGATGAATTTTATTCTTGTTTTCACTTATGGGAAGATAAACGACATACACTTTATACCGATAAAATGGAATTTCATGTACTGGAACTTTCTAAACTTCCAAAAGAACTGAAAGAAGATACAAGTGATATTTTATTATGGGCAAAATTTATCAATGCCGAAGAACAGGAGGAATTTGATATGTTAGCTACAAAGAATCCTTATATCAAAAGTGCTTACGACCATTTACAAGTCATTAGTCAAGATAAAACAAAACGATTGGAATATGAAGCTAGAGAAAAAGCGATTCGCGACTATAATCAGATGATGTTTGAAGCTGAACAACGTGGAAAAGAAATTGCAAATAAATGTACTGCTAAAAATTTACTTTCTCTAGGTCTTCCAATATCTACTATTGCAATAGGAACTGGTTTATCTGAAGAACAAATAAAAAAATACAACAAGAATATGGAATTTGATATGTTAGCTACAAAAAATCCTTATATCAAAAGTGCTTACAACCATTTACAAGTCATTAGTCAACATAGAACCAAACGATTAGAGTATGAATCTAGAGAAAAGGCTATTCGCGACCATAATCAGATGATGTTTGCTAACTACGCTTTTATTAATTACAACTTATATATTAGCAATTACTATAATAAAAATGAACTTTTTGAAATGTTATTAGAAACATAATTTTATAAAGACCGTCTCTGCTACCAACAAAAACGTTCTAAGAACTTCCAACTGATACTCTACAAAAAGCATCAGCAGAATATGTATTGCAAATAATATTTTATCATAAACCTTGCTTTTTGTATAGATTTATTTTTTATACCTTCAATTCGCAAAGTAAAAAATTACTTGACAATTGATAAAAGTAATAAAAAAGGTTGCCAAGCACATCACATTGACAACCTTTTTCCCATATTTGTTTTCTCTGAACCTTGGTGCAATCCGTACCATAACAAGTGTTAGCCCGTCTAACACTTTTGTCCTTTGCTTCCTACGGGTGCGTGATCACGATTTTTAGGCTACAACACGGATGGATTGATGTGAATCCTATCTTACCCAAGGTGACCTTACTTTAGCAGTTGGGTTCTGCAAATATTACCCATGCAGCGGCATTACTTCAGAGACAGGTATAATCAAAACTGCTTTCATAACAACAAACAGCTCCTTTCTACCCTAGTTGGGCAAAACTATTATAATATATTATTTAAAGTATTGTCAATATAATACAAATATGGATTCAATTCACAAAGTAAAAAAATATTTAATAAATAATTTTTATGAAAGGATAAATAATGATAGGAATTTCAATCTATAATGAAAAAGAAATAGATACCGATTCTCTAGAAGTTAAAGAAACAGTATCTAATTCAATAAAAGATTATATTATAAATAATTGGCATCAATGTATTTTCATTGAAAAATCATCAACTGATGATGTTTGTGTAGTTCAATTCAACATTGAATTATAATGGTATTTCACTATAATGTGTAAAAGTAGTTAGTCTATCACATTTTTTGCATCGCATTTCAAATAAATATTCATTATCGTTGATTTTATTCAGTTTTTGGGGATGTGCTTTCTTTTTATCAATTCGGTCAACATCCAAAAGTACACCCTGTCTAAGTCTTTGAGGAATTTGATATTCCCATTCAATATCGTAATTGCAGTGTTGGCACATATGTGTACCTGTTACAAGCATAATTCATACCTCCTAGTGTGGTTTTGGAAAATTATAATATAAATAAATTAACAAAGATAGGTATGTTACTTAAATGATATAAAAGTCATAACAAAATGTTACGACTTTTATAATCATTCTTCACCTAAAAGCATTTCAAGAATTTCAACCATTTCATTGTAATGTTGCGTACAATAATATTCTGTTCGTCCAGAAAATCCTTCAATTGAATGAGTTCCTTCCCTTGAACAAGATTCACAAGTATGTTTACTTGCATTTCCACTACCAACAGTTTCTTCCATATAGGAAATAGTATCTTGCATTTCTTTGTAATGAGTATAGCAATAATATTCTTTTAGATCTGAAAACCCCTCAATTGTATATATACCTTCATTATAACAATCAGTAACTTCACAATAATGTTCAACTATAGAAGTTTTGGAATTTGAATTTAAATTTGAATGAGAAGAATCATATGTATCTTTAGAATCTAAGACATCTTCTTGTTCTTCTTCAATATTATTGATAGAATCTTCAGTTTCATGCTCCATAGAACTGCAAGCAATTAGTGATAATACAAACAGTAAATTTAATAATAGAAATATCTTTTTTATGTTTTTCATTTTTATGAACCTCCGTTTTTATAATAATCAACTTCCACAAGAACCTATAATTGTGGCAATCAAAAACAAAATAAGTAATGTGCTAAAAATGTCTGATAAGCCTTTTTTAGTAGTTTCTCCTACAAATAAGAGACAACAAGCAATAATGATTAATAAAATAACAACCATATTTTCTCCTTTCTTTATATGTTTTTTAATATTTTTTTAAATAATTTTTTAGTATTTTCTGAGCTTTGAGCATATAGCTCCATTAACTCAAACAAGGTAAGTACACCAAACTCGTTATCCACATAAAGTACAACATATGGTTGTATTTCAGGTAGATAAGTTTTTAATATTATAGGTAGTGATTTATGTAAATATTTTTCACCATCTGGTAATAATGTATAAAGCTGGAAGAAAAGATAACCAAACAATACACATATAATATGGAATAAGATTACATTTATTTTAGTACTTTTGAAATCTTCAATTTTCCAAAAGTCTTTTAATTGCCTGTAATCTTCTTCTATCTCTGGTCTTAACTCATATGTCGTAATAATATCTCTTGCACTTGCTGTAAGATCAGTTGTAACAAAGACAAAATATTCATCTTTTTCTTTGTCCCATACTACACATGAATTAATAGGAACATCTTCTTTAGGAGTAGAGCTTTGCCAATAGATTCCAATATCTGAAACAAAAGTTATAAGTTGATTTTTTCTTTTTAGATTCGGATGTAATTCCCAATCGTTTTGTTCCTTTGAACAAGCAATAGCTTGTTCATAAGCGTCCATACAAGTTTTTAATGGAATGTATGTATCAACATTCTTTTGTATTTTTAAATAGTTAATTAAATCTCTTGAGATAAAACCTCTGTCGTTAATAAGAATATCACCTGATTTTAACATTGGCGTAGTTTTTATCATTTCTTCACTTAGTTTTAAATCGTGAGTATTAATACTACCAAATCGAATTTCTTCGATTATTCCAGTATCGTCTACAATACATCTAAGTGTTGCCAATTTATAACCTCTAACTACAGAATTATCTCTTTTGCTATGTGTTAATCCAGAATATTCATAATTTGAATTTTTCAAATTTACTTCTAAATCAGTACAGTCTAATATATGAATATTAGATATAAGATCTAAGAGTGGCATAATACCTTTTTGGACTGTGTTATTGTAACCATTTATAAATACATCAGAATTATATTTACTTAATAGAAATCTAAGACTACTTTCTTGCATTAAACCAGTTTTTAGATTTCCATCTGTATCTATTATTGTGTAACCAAGTTTTGCAAGTGTTTTATGATTGCTAATTGCAAATGGTATATCTACTAAGCTCGTTTGAACTTTCATTTTAGCTGCAATTGCACTTGCCCATATTAACTCATATGGAATAGTTATATTGTGTGCTCTGTAATCAGGAATGTTATCCTTTAAACATTGAAATATATTAGTATCATTCATTGAAAGAATAATATCATCAATCAGATTAGATGTACTAAGAGAAACTGCATCAAGTTTTCCATTTCTAATTTTTTGAAGAACATTATTCTGATTGTACTTACAAATTTTAATCATTAGTACACCTCCCCTCTATTTATTCTTTTCTTTGATTTAATTATATTACATATTTTTACAAAAGTCTACTATTAGTGCAATTTTTAATATTCCAATAGTATATCTAAATTGTTATATAATTAAATAAGGAGTGTATATAAGAATGGTTTTATTGGGAAAGCGAATTA
>JAFWXB010000327.1 GCA_017523185.1 Lachnospiraceae bacterium
TATTTTATATATCTGAAAGAATCAATGTTATAGACCAAACTATATCTGCAAATGCAATTTTTCCAAATACAACCAATGCAATTCCTATAATCAATCCAATAACACAAAAATTGTTAATAAACTTAATATCCATTTCACTTTATGAACATTCTACAAGTTCAGATTATCCTAGCTTAATATATGGCTAAACATTCATTCTTTAGGAAATCGGTCTATCTTTTTGATTCGTTAACCTTTCATCCTGTCACGCACTTCTGCCCAAGTCCACCGAAGTGGACTTGAATTTTGTAATTCTATTTTATCAGTTTTATTAGATACTACATAATTATTCAGTACCATTCAAAACACTTACGGTTTTTAGTGTAAGCACATGATACGGTGCTACAAAAATCCTATTGCGAAACAATCTGGAATAATTTTTGCAGCATATTTATGAGGGTACTGAACAAATATGATAATACAATTATAATGTTTAATTTTTCAAAAAAAGTTCTGCGATTAATAGGTCTTCTGGTGTTGTAATTTTGATATTACGATAATCTGCTTCTATCATTTTTACTTCATGGTCTGTAACATATTCTAAAACCATAGCATCATCCGTAATGACCGGAATCGTCCATCCTTCTTCTTCATCTTGTATTATGGATGCATATGCGTCATATATCAAAGAAAATGCAAAACATTGTGGGGTTTGCACTTGCCATACATATTTACGTTCAGGAGTATCGGATACATACGCATCATCATCTACGATTTTGATAGTATCTTTAACCGGCATACCAGCAACTGCTGCATCTTCTTTCACCACAGCTTCTTTTAGTCGGTTTATCATGGTTTGATTTAACATTGGGCGTGCACCATCATGAATAAATACATAATCTGCATCTTTTATAGCTTTTAATCCTTCAAAAACAGAATGATAACGTTCTTTTCCACCTGGTACAATGGCTGTCACCTTTTTCAGACCATATTTTTCAATAATTTCTTTTTGACAGTATGCAACATCATCTTTTCCACATACTAATACAATCGAAGAAAAATGATTCTCTTCGAATGTTTTTAAACTATAATAAATTACCGGTTTTCCATTTAAGTCCATGTATTGTTTGGGAATATCGCTTTTCATACGACTTCCTATCCCTGCTGATAATACTATTGCTGCAAAGTTACTCATACCTTTCATCCTTTCTTAAAAACTTTAGTTTCTCTTATGAAGTTTAAAAATATTATAAATATTTGCTCTAAAAAATTAATGTTTTCTATATGCTCAAATGGAGATTTATCGATTTTATAAATTTTAACTTTATATCCTTTATGGATACACTACGAGTATTTGTGTTGTAAATTTGCTATTTGCTATTTATCAGTGGGAAAATATAGGATAATTTACTCTGCTACTCAAAATATGGACAAATATCCATATCGAGACATTGAAAGTTCTCACGAACCTTTCTTACTGCTTCATCCTGTATGCTTTGGTGGTTGTAAGCAACACACTACTCACAAGTTCTTGTACAGTCCACAGTCGTAA
>JAFWXB010000328.1 GCA_017523185.1 Lachnospiraceae bacterium
GTGTTAAATCATTTGCAATAATTGCCTTTGTTTTACTTTCTACTACTGGAAGTAATGCTTGATAAGTTTCTTGCTCGCCACGAAGAGTAGCTATCAATTCTTCCATTAAACTCGCCATATATCAATTCTCCGTCTTTATTATATCATAAACTTTGTTTATGATCCTATATCATAAACTTTGTTTATGATCTTATATCATAAATCCGTTTAATAATTTATCTGCTAGTGCTCCCATTGGAACATTGTATGTGCCATTCGCCATACGAGCTTTTATCTCTTGAACTTTGTCCATACGAACATCGTCAGCTTGGGCAACTGCCTGCTTTGCGACCTGAATATCTTTGCCGAATTCAGAAATCTCAACCGAATCTTTTGTATAAACAGACTTCTTAACTTCTGTCTTTCGTCTTGTAGCATTACTTTGATACAATTGACTGACTTCCGCCATAGCATCAATACCAATACGCATTTCTCTCACCATCCATTCATATCTATCTATATTACTAATGTTTTATACCTTTTATCATTATTATTTCCTAAAAATAACAAAATAATAACCTCTTATACACTATATATCGGAACAACGTTTTAAATACTTTAGACTAAAAAGAAAGAATTTCGCAAGGTCTTAAGCTCTTTCCTAGGAAATAAAAAAATTCGTGAAATCAAATGTAGCAAAATAATCTGCTGGAGTTTCTGCACGACGAATCATTTTCACTTCACCGTTTTCCTGTAATAAAAGTTCTGCTGAACGAAGCTTACCATTATAATTATAACCCATTGAGAAACCATGTGCTCCTGTATCATGAATTACAATATAATCTCCAATGTCAATCTTTGGAAGCATACGGTCAATCGCAAACTTATCATTATTTTCACAAAGAGAACCTGTTACATCATACTTATGGTCACATGGCAAATCTTCTTTTCCAACTACCGTAATATGATGATATGCTCCATACATAGCAGGACGCATTAAATTCACGGCACAAGCATCTAATCCAATGTATTCTTTATAAATATGCTTTTCATGTACTGCAGTAGCAACAAGTTGTCCATATGGTGCTAACATAAAACGTCCTAATTCTGTAAAAATAGATACTTCTCCTAAACCAGCAGGTACTAAAATTTCTTCAAATGCCTTTCTAACACCTTCTCCAATGACAAAAATATCATTTGCCTCTTGTTCTGGACGATATGGAATACCTACACCACCAGAAAGATTGATAAACGTAATATTTGCCCCTGTCTTTTCCTTTACTTCTACTGCAAGTTCAAATAATGTTCTTGCAAGCATTGGATAATAATCATTTGTTACTGTATTACTGCAAAGGAACGAATGAATACCAAATTCTTCTACTCCCTTTTCTTTTAAAATACGAAAACCTTCGATAAGTTGTTCTTTTGTAAATCCATATTTTGCATCACCCGGATTATCCATAATGCCATTACTAACTGCATACACACCACCCGGATTATAACGACAACAAATTCTCTTTGGTAAACCTGCTGTTTTTTCTAAAAATTCAATATGTGTAAAATCATCCAAATTGATAATCGCATTTAACTGTCTTGCTTTTACAAATTCTTCAGGTGGTGTAGCATTCGAAGAAAACATAATTTCAGAGCCTGTAGAACCTACTGCTTCTGACATCATAAGTTCTGTCATAGAAGAACAGTCAAATCCGCATCCTTCTTCTTTTAAAATCTGCATAATAAATGGATTTGGAGTTGCTTTTACTGCAAAATATTCTTTAAATCCTTTGTTCCAAGCAAATGCTTTTGCCATATTTCTCGCATTCTCACGAATCCCTTTTTCATCATAAAGATGAAATGGAGTTGGGTAGCTCTTTACTACTTCATTAATTTGTTCTTTCGTTAAAAATGACTGTTTCATTTTAATTTTCTCCTTAATTATTTACTTTAATAAACTTTCAAATTGTTCCATTGCTTCTTTATTATATTGTGCATAATCAATAGTAAGTTTTTTTGGTACTTTTCCTTCTAAACAAAGACGAAATCCTTCCAAAATTCCTTCTTCACTATTGTCTACTAAAAGACCACCATACTTTTGCATAAAGGAACGTGGTCCTGGAATATCGGTAGAAAAGCATGGAATACCTGAAATATCTGCTTCTGCTAACACAAGACCAAATGCTTCATATAAAGAAGTAAGGGCAAGAGCATCACATTTTTTCAAAAGAGCATATGGATTTGACATATCCTGAATTAAAAAGATACGCTCTTTACAAGGAGATGCATTTACCATTTCTAATGTACTCTTATATAAATTTCCATATCCACCAATAATAATTAAATAAATATTTTTATTTTCTTCATACAATTTTTCAAATGCATGAATTAATCTATCATGACTCTTTTCAAAAGAAAAACGTCCCATAGATACAAATTTTTAGCATCCGATTCTAATGCAGAACGTAATTGTTCTTCTGGAACACTTAAAACAGTCTTTGCATCAAAAGTAATTTCTTCCTTAGACAAACGTAACACCTTTTTATAATCAATTACATTTTGACAAAGCACAATATTCGCTTCTTTTGCTCCTCTTTCTTTCTGTCCTTTAGCAATTCGCTCAATTGGAAGCTTCATTGGTTCTGTGACGGCTGCAACAGAATCATATTCTTTATAAACATGACTTAACATTGCCCAATCTGCATTTCCTTTTACTTTAGATTACTGTTCCATATCACTATGAGCATATATCGTACGACTACATGGCATACATTCTAACATACCCGTAATTTCATACGAATAACCTGAAAAGTTAATAGCTTTATCTACTTTCATATTACTAATGGCTCGAATTCTATCTCGATTTAAAATTTTCTTATACGTTGGAAGAACCCACTTAAATGGAATAAGTTTTGCCTCTCTCCAAAGCATATACCAAGCAATTTCTAATAAAGTCGCACTTCTAGCATGATAAAATCCAAAATAAAATACATCTTCTGGTAAATTACGCACTTGTTCTTTTCGTTTCTTTATATCATTAATTCTATAAACTATTGCATAATTATATTTTGTTCTATCCAAAGTATTCAATAAATTCATAGCTGCTGTTGTAATTCCATTTTTCTCAAACGCACCAATATATAATAACACATTTTTCTTATCATTGTTTGGAACATCTCTTTCTTCAATTAAAGAACTAGATTCTCCAAACACTACTTTTCTACAAAGTGCTTTTGTAACACCTTCTTTATCATACGCACAGAACTTTTGTAAAAATGCAGTATCATCATAATTCTTTGGCTTCTGAAATTCTACTAATAATTCATCGATTGTATTCACTTGTGGAAATGGTAA
>JAFWXB010000329.1 GCA_017523185.1 Lachnospiraceae bacterium
ATTCAAATCTTCTTTTGTTTTCTGATTTTCTGTAATCTTATTTAACATTTCTTCATTTATTTCAGCAATCAGATTTTCTAAACGCATCACGCCACCTTCACGTGTTTTGAACGGTTTTCCATCTTTTCCATTCATTGTACCAAAACCTAAGAATTTTAATTCTGTTTCCGGTTTTACAATTCCTGTTTTTCTTGCACAACGGAATACTTGTGTAAAATACAATTCCTGACGCTTGTCTACAACATAAATAACTTCGTCCGGATTGTAATCTTCCATTCTCCAAACTAAAGTTGCAAGGTCTGTGGTATTATAAAGAGATGCTCCATCAGATTTTAAAATCATACATGGTGGAATTTCTTTTGTATCAGTTTCTTCCTTTACATCTACAACAAGTGCTCCTTCACTTACATATGCAAATCCATCAGCTTTCATCTTTTCTACCATATCCGGAATATAGGCTTGTGCATCAGATTCGCCTTTCCAAAGTTCAAATGAAACATTTAAGTTTTCATAATTTCTCTTTAAATCGGTTACGGATACGTTTAAAATATGTCCAAGTAATGCCTGATAACCACGTCTTCCATTTTGAAGTTCAAATGTCGCCTGCATTGCTTCTTCTTTGTAAGCAGCATCTTTTTTGGATTTTCCACTTGCTGTTGGATAAATTTCTTCTAATTCTGAAATTGTAAATGGTGCTTCGCTTGGATATTCACCTTCATAAGTATCATCAAAATATACAAGTTCCGGTTTTCTTAATTTGAGCTCTGTAATAATTAAGCCCATCTGAAGTCCCCAATCTCCAAGATGTACATCACCTATCATATTGTGACCTATAAACTTCCCAATACGTTTGATACTTTCTCCAATAATTGCAGAACGAAGATGTCCTACATGAAGTGGTTTAGCTACATTTGGTCCACCATAATCAATCATAATGGTTTTTGGATTTTTTACTTGACTGCAACCAAAACGACCTTCCTGCACCTGCATCATATTTAAAAATTTTGCTAAAAATTCATTATCTAATTTTAAATTTAAAAATCCCGGTTTTACAGATTCTGCCATAGAAAATATATCATTTTCACGCAATACTTCTGCCACTTTATCAGAAATCATAAATGGAGCACATTTATACTCTTTTGCTGCTGCCATTGCACCATTACATTGATATTCGCAAAGGTCCGGTCTATTGGATAAAGTAACTCGTCCATATTTTGCATCATAACCACATTGTACAAATGCATTTGTTACTTCTTCTGAAATGACATCTAATAATTTTTTCATTTTTTTCTCCTTAAACACTTTATTTTTCATTTCAATTTTGTGTAAAATAGCTAATCTAGCAATTTTTTATTCTATTCATTTTTAAAAATGGTGCGTCGATACGGCAATAATGCCTTTAATAAAATACTTCCTAAAATACAAATAGAAATTATCTCTCCAATTCCTACTGTAATTGCATAAAATGGAATCGATAAATCAACACCATTGTATATCCACTTAATTCCGTATCCATATCGTAATACAAAAGGTACAATAATCGCATTTGCCAAAACCGGTGGTAATGTCAATAAAAACTTATGCTTTCGAAGCAAATACGAACCTATTGCTCCAATAAGCGTTGCCAAACTTCCAAAGAAAATGTCAAAAATAGTTGCTCCAGTTAAAACATTTGCGATAATACAGCCAATATATAATCCCAAAACAGCTGATTTTGTAAAAAATGGTAAAATACATAGAGCCTCTGAAAATCGGATTTGAATTGCAAATTTAGACAATCCCAAAGCATTTGCCAATAATGTCAACACTACATACAATGCTGAAATAAGGGCAGATTGTGTTATCATTGTTACCTTTTTGTTTCTCATATTCAATTATCCCCTTTAGTTTTGTTTTACGAGTGGAAGGTCTCGAACACTCGGATTTTCCCCTTTAAGACCTTGTTTTTGTGGGGTTTAACTTAAAAAGTTTAACACAGATAAAAACAAAAATCAACTACTACACAAATTTTACACAAATCACTTTAATTGTTGATAAATGAATTTTTTCTTTTAAAACACAAATATACATTTGATAAGCCCAGCAAATATTCGCAATTCGCTTTGGCTACTTGCTATGACAAACAACGCAAAATACCTTCTTCTGTAGAAGAAAAATAAATTCCAAACTGATTGATTTTTTCTTGGGACATGGTAAGATTACGCTGATTAGTATGGTCCATTTTACAGATAAGTGACGTATCATAACCAAGTTTCTTAAAAATATCTCTCGCCAATTCATAAGTACTTTTTGTATTTGGTGAACCAAAATGATAGATACCTCCATCAAGTTCAAATGTCTTTTCTATATTCTGTACCACTTCCCATACATCTGTAATTCCTCTTTTATCATTTGGTGATAAATACAATGGCTTAGACTCTTTTATACAATTTCTAAGTTGCTTGATAAAATCGTTGCGTTTTGTATCATTTGCATCATACATCCATGCTAATCGCAAATGAACACTTGTACTATCTATTTGCATACAAGATTTTTCTGCACATGCTTTTTCAGTTCCATAAACATTCGTTAAATTCAAAATGCTTTCTTCTTTATTTACTTCTACTTCTTTACTTCCACAATACACTTGGTCAGAACTGCAACAAATACATTTTGCCGAAAACATTTTTGCAATTTTTACAATATTTTCACTTCCAACTACATTTACTTTCCATGAAAGCTCTTTTTCTTTTTCACAAGTACCCACATCAGAAATTGCAGCACAATGAATGACAATATCCGGTTTATGCTTTTTAAAATACTGCTTTACACTTTCTTCTTCTGTAATATCCATTTCTTTATGTGTAGGTGCTAAAACCTCATATTTTTCTTTTAAAAATTCTACCATTCGACTTCCAAGAAATCCTGATACACCTGTAACCACTATTTTTTTCATAAATTTCCTCATTTTCTATAAAAATCACTTGGACTTTTGTTTTACAAACTCACATTCTAATATTATATGATAATTGATAATATATAACCTATTGCACAATTTTATCTTCATTACAAAGATACAAATCTTTCTTTATAACACAAACATATTCCAATTCTTTTTATACTATTTTCAATATTTGCTCAATTATAATTCTATAAACAAGAACAGCACTATTTTTCAAATCTAATGAAAAAAGTCACTCATAATAAATTGAGTGACTTTTTCATATATTATAATCTAAAACTATAAAACCGGACTTTAACGATAAATATTTCGCTTTTACACTACAAATTCATCTTTATTCTGTTACAAATTTTCCAACGCTATTCTTTAAGTTTCCTGAATATGTAATAAGTTCAGCTGATGAAGCTGCACATTCTTCTGAAACTGCTGAATTATCTGTAACTACATCTAAAATATTTACAGATAATGAATTGATTTCTTCCATAAGTTCATGTTCTAACTTACTTTGCTGATTTAACTTGTTAATGATATCATCTACATTATTTGTATAATCTGCAATTCCTTTTAAGGATTCTGCTGCATCATTTACAATCTGTGTCCCTCTAGAAACACATTCAAGAGCATTTTCAACTAAATTTGTAATTATTTCTGTTGACTTAATTGATTGTTCTGCGAGCTTACTTACATTTTGTGCAACAATAGCAAATCCTCTACCTGCTTCTCCTGCACGAGCAGCTTCAATTGAAGCATTTAATGACAATAAACTTGTTTCTGAAGTAATATCATCTAAAGCTTTTACAATTGTTTTAATTTCTTCTGATGCTTTACTGATATCTTTCATCGCTACGACAGCTTTATCCATTTGATTTCTGGTATATTGAACACTTTGATTTGTATTTTTACTGGATTTTCTGGCTTTTTCTACAAAACTATCAACTTTTGTATTTTCTTCTAAAGTAAGTTTGATTTTTTCTTGTAATGTCTGAATACTATCTGTTTGACTAACAGCTCCATCTGCCAAACTTTGTGATACTTTAGCTACTTCTTCGGCTGCTACTGCAACTTGGTCAGCTTGTTCATCCATACTCTTAAATTCTACAGAAAGACTACTTCTAATGTGTTCTAAATTATGCTGAATTGGCGCATAATCTCCTAAATATGTCATATCACTACAAGATACCAAATCTCCATTTGCCATAAGACCAATATTCTTATCAATATCTTGAATATATGCTAAAATTCCAAGTCGCATATGATTTAAAATGTTATACAATTTACCAACTTCATCTTGCTTTTCATATACAAATTGTTTTGAAAGAACACCTTCTGCTAATTCATTTAAACTTCCTTCTAATTCACCAAGAGGTTGTACTACACTACGTTTAAAGATAACTAATACATTTCGAAATACAAAAAAGCATACTATTAAAAATATTGCCAATATTACATAAAGAATAATTGCTAAAATATCTACAACTGCCTCTGCATCATATACCATCTGATTTGTCATTTGAAATAAAGTTTCACTATCTGCTAAAAGAACAGCATAATCTCCACTTTGCTTAAAATCTGCAATGTCAGGTTTAATTGTGTTATTCCAATAAACTTCTACCTCATCTCTACTATCTGGAAAATCTCCAAGATGCAATTGTTCGCCTATTTGGGTAAGTGTAGCATCTACCAAAGAAAGTGCCTTTGATTCATCTGCACCTGCAA
>JAFWXB010000330.1 GCA_017523185.1 Lachnospiraceae bacterium
TAATAGCTGTTACATTGCTTGTTCCACCTGGTTTGAAGTTATCTGCAACGTCATATGGGTTACCAAATCCTGTTGCTAAGTTAAACATCTGATATGGATTATCTTCGCCATTATCTAAGTAATATTCATATAATTCAGAGAATGTACCAACTGTTTGTTTAATTTCCATACCTGCTGTTGCTAAATCAGGATTGTTCTGTAATGATGTTACAAGTAAGTCAGATACAGAGTTATTTTCAGATGAGAACCATTTAATGCTTAATGGCATTAAAGTACCATCATCTAATTTTTTATGACGAAGTCCTGTGCCTGCATAAGCGTTTCCATCTGCATCATATACCCAGCCACCTTCTTCTAATAATTTAACAGCACTATCTAAACTATATGCATAAGAATTTAAGCCTTCTACTTCTTCTTTATATTCTTTTACCATCCACTGTGATAAACCATATGGTCCATTTACTACACTACCATATCCACCTGTAAATGTTTTAGCAAATTCTGTTCTGTTTAATAAATACATAATTGCTTGACGAACTTCTACAAACTGTGTTGGTCCTTGGTTACATTTGAAACTTACCATACCATAACCTGTACGTGGATAAGAAATATAATTGAATCCACCACCATCTACAAGGTCAAAACCGGCAGAGATTTCACTTCCATCTGTACATTGTAAAAGAATATCAATTGCACCTGTTTTTAACTGGTCAAGCATAGTATCCTGTTCTACAGTTTTGTAGATAACAGTTTCAATCTGTGCTGTCTGTCCTTCAAAGTTACCAGGATAAGTATCATTTTTTGTCAATGTATAAGAATAAGAGTTTGGGTCATAAGAAGTTAATACATATGGACCGGAACAAGCTGTTGGATTATATCTGTATTCTTCAATTTGAGTACCACAATATTCTGCTGTAAAGTTATCAGATAATTTTGCACCTGCTTCTGTTTCTTCGATTACTACGTCAGAAGGTACCCAACCTTGGATATATTCCGGTGTAGCATTTACTAAAGTTTTTCCATAGTAATATGGAAGGAATTGTGCATCTACTGTAAGAGAGAATGTTTTATCATCAATTAAATGCACACCTTCAAATACTTCAGATTCTCCTGCACTATAAGCATCAAAGCCTTTGATATAACGAATAGATGTTTCCGGTACGTTCTGTGCTCCTAAATCAACGATAAGTTCATCACTTCCCCAGAACAAGTAATGGAATACATAGTTCTTTGCATTGATAGCTTCTCCATTGCTGAATTTTAAACCATCTTTAATTGTAAATGTCCATGTTTTAGAACCATCTTCATTTTCTGTTTCTTCTACTTTTTCTACAACGTTCTTTTCATCGTAAACCCATTCACCATCTCTTGTTACTGCAACAGTAGTAAGACCGGTAATCATGTTATAAACATCATAGTCAGATGCTGCATTTGCCCACATTGGAGTTACATCTCCGGATGTTTCTGTAATTTCACCAATGATTACTTGATTTTTACTTGTAGAACCACCATTATTCTCTGTTCCATCTGCAGAACCATTATTACCGGTTCCACCACAACCAGCAAATAAGCTTGTTGCCATA
>JAFWXB010000331.1 GCA_017523185.1 Lachnospiraceae bacterium
GCAATTAACAATGCTCGATTTGTAATACTTTTTGACCCTGAAACTTCTGTAATAATATCATGGGGACTTGTTACTTTTTTAACTTTATAAATATTTTCTATCATCATTCTTTTTCATTCATCTCACTAACCATTTGATAAATATCAATTTTTAAAGCATCAGAATCTATCATTCCAATAAATTCTGCCCCATAATTATATCCATCTTCTGTTACATTGCGACGCACAATTTCAATAATGGCATCAATTACTTCTTTTGTCCAAATTTGTAATTTAATATTATAATATGTCCCTTTTTCTAAATATTGCTCTGTATTAAAACCTATCCCACTACGAGATACATTTGTTACGTCCACATGTGCATATTTTAAAGTAGTTACTCCATTGCCACCATTAATACGTTCTAACTCTAACTCTACATGTAAGTCCAGTCATTTATGTCTTCTTTTTTCTTGCATACTGTCCCCCTTAATTACATTTGAAAAATCATAAACTCCGATTTTAACAAACAAATTTTATATATCTATCATAGTATATTTAATGTCTTTTTACAAGTCAGAAATTTTGTTTTTTATTGTGGAGGCTCCACTTTTAATTTTACTAATTGATTCGCTTCTCTTAAAAGATTATCTCTATAAGAAACATCTTTATAACGTTTAATTTGTATTTGTGTAATCCCCATTTGTCTTGCAACCTGTTCCGGTTCTGCACTATACGAAAACATTGTAAATGCACACGCATTGCGTAATGTTTCTGCACTATATGATGGTATTCCTGCTAATTGTGTATATTTTTTCATAAGTCTGCTAATATACATAATATTTAACTGATTATTTCTGGAATTATAAAATAAATATTCATGTGCCTGTCTTGATGCCATATATTGCTCTAAAATTACAAACACATCTTCCGGAATAAAACAAGGTTCTTTTCGCCCTTCAACAAATGCATACACACCATTATCATATGCTGCAAAGTTCTTATCTTTTAACTCTACAATTTCTGTAGAAGCCAATCCCACGCGATACATGAGTGTAAGAATACAATATGCCATAAGGTCATCTTGTGCTACAAATAATAATTTATCAATATCTTCTATTGGAATCGATTTTGCATACTTTTCTATTTTTGCTACTAATTTTAAATATGGAAAAAAATAATCTTGAAATACTTCCGGTAATTGATATTTTTCTCGATTTTCATACATAAACATAGCAAAAGAATGAAGTTCTCGAAATTTCTTTGCCATAGTGTTTGGTTTTATCACATTTGCTTTCACTCTTTGTTCTAAATAGTGAAAATAGGTATCTACCATTGGAGCAGAAAGTTGTATAAAATCAGCTTTAGAAAAATTCATAAATTCACAAATATCCGTTTGGTAAGAAAGAGCTGTTACTTCATTGCGAAAATGCTTGATAAAATCTTGCCAAATGACAGTTTTTAATTGTTTGGAAGCGTATATACTATTTATGGTGTTCATAAACTTTGGATTCCTTTCTTAGTTTTTTATTGAATTATAGAGTTGCAGATATTTTTTAGATTAATGTAAGATACTCTATTTAGTTATTCATATTTTTCATACTATAACATAATTTGCAAAAAATTCAAGAACTTTTCTATCATTTGTCTATTATATAAAAACATATTCCTAAATTATAGTAATAAATGTTTTTCTAGAACAAACAAATAAACTATATTCTTATGCAATTTTTTATATTTTATCAATTATAGTAAAAAAATAGGATAAGCCACAGCTTATCCTAACCACCCATTATAAAAAGCAACCATACCTGCATATCCACCAATTACAAGTCCAACAATCGTTGAAATCATTATTACAATGCCTTGTTTTTTATTTTTTTTATAATAATCCACTATTGCGAAAAATTCTTTCATTTATTTCTCCTATATTTTCCCTAACATCATTTTATTTCTGCCAAATATATATTAACTATACATTCCTCTTTTTCTTTTAAACAAACATTTACAATCCATACTTATTTCTTCCTCATAACCGAATCCCCTCTTTCCAGTAATTTTACACTAATAATTCTTTTTGAACTAATCCAATACTTCTTTTATACTATTAATATTATCAATTCGAAATATTTTAAAAACATTCTTTTTCTTCTCTTTTACTTCTAACATAACCCATTCTTCATCTATATCTGTTAAAATTCCTTTTACAGAAAACATAATATCAATTCTAACCAATGGGTCTTTTACTGTAATTTCACACATTTTATGTAAATATTCCGGTATAACTTTTTGAAAACTTTTTTGTTCATCCTTTTCTGTTTCTTCATTTTCAGTTTCTTTATTTTCTTTTCTATTTATACAATAAATAATGTAACACAATAAGATAATTTCTAAGATTTCCATAACTATTCCTCCATTATTTCAAAACCATCAACAGCATTGATATCTATCAATTGAATCACAGTTTCTTTTTTAAAAAGACTGTTTTCTTTTGTACGTTCGTATTCCACACGCAGCCAATCTTCATTCACTTCTAATATCTTCACTTTATAACTGGTATCGAAACCACATGACAGCAAAAATTCCATATCAGAACAATTCATCTTTACCATTTTTCCTTCTAACTGCTTTAACAAACGACTTGGAAATTTTTTACTTTTTTTCACAACAATATCTACTTGTTCTTCCACAAGGTCATTTAATGTAATATTATAAATATTTGCTAATTCTGCTGCTTTATCCAATGTAGGTGCCCCCTGTCCACATTCCCAATTTGAAATCGTTTGTCTTGTTACATTTAACTTGTCAGCTAGTTCCTGTTGACTGTAACCATATTTTTTTCGAATTGCTATCAATTTTTCTCTAAGCATTATTCATTATCTCCTATATTTATTTTTTTAGAAAAAGTTACTCTTTTTATTTTATTAAGAAACTTATTCATCTAACTTTACTTTTACAATTAAGCAAAATTCACAATCCACTTTGCCCAATTAATTATAGCAGAATTCCTTTTTCTAATTTTTATGCCATGATTATAAAAAAAATTTTCGAAAATAGCTAGCAAATTCCTTTGGAACTTTCGCAAAATTCTTTGACATTTATATTTTTCTCTATTTTTTGGATTTGTCAAATTCATATGAAATATTTTTTCGCATAAATATAAAAACTCCCAAGTAAATTCATAATTATCTACTTAGGAGTTTTCTTATCTATCCTCTAATTTGTCCGTCACCATAAACCATATATTTATAACTTGTTAATGCTTCTAATCCCATTGGTCCTCTTGCATGAAGCATTTGTGTACTAATACCGATTTCTGCTCCAAATCCAAATTCATTTCC
>JAFWXB010000332.1 GCA_017523185.1 Lachnospiraceae bacterium
CATATAAACGGTCCAAATCCCAAGGCTGTCCATTTCCAATATATTCATTCAATACCACTGGCTGGTACTGTGTAAGGATACCAACGGTATCAATACCTGAGTTTACGCAGTTTGAAAGTGGGAAGTCGATAATACGATACTTTCCACCAAATGGAACTGCCGGCTTTGCAAGTTTCTGTGTCAATGCATATAATCTGGAACCTTGTCCTCCAGCAAGTAGCATTGCAACCAGTTCTTTTGCCATAGTTGTTTTCCCCCTTTATTTATTACCTATCCCTTATGGGATATTTATATTTAATATACTAACACACTTTTGTAAATTTTCCTAGTTATTTCTTAAAATTTTTTCAAATTTTATTAAAATTCCACAGTTTTTGTTAAAATCTTCCATTAAATTATATTATAAATTGTACAAAACATCTAAAAATACCTAAAATTTGGTAAAATTTTTCAAAAATCTGTTCAAAAACAAAATTTTTTGTATTTTCAAACACTTCCTTACTATGCTTTTGAAATTGATATTTCATATGCGTTCCAAAAATTTTAAAAATAAATGCAACATATCATTCGTTTTACAACATATTTTGGGTTATTGAACTCACATTATTTACAATTTGCCTCTATTTACTTATATCCGTTAAAATACAAAAACAGCGTAACCCAATTGGCTACGCTGTCTTAATTTGCAATATCATTATTTTACTAATTCTTTTACTTTTGCTGCTTTACCTACACGGTCTCTTAAGTAGTAAAGTTTTGCACGTCTTACTTTACCTCTACGTACAACTTCTACATTTTCTACGTTTGGAGAGTGTAATGGCCAAGTTTTTTCTACACCTACACCGTTAGAAAGTTTTCTTACTGTAAATGTAGCACGATTGCTTCCACCCTGTTTTTTAATAACTGTTCCTTCGAAAACCTGAATTCTTTCTCTGTTTCCTTCTTTAATTTTTCCGTATACTTTTACTGTATCACCTACGGAAAATGCCGGAACTTCTGCTTTTAACTGTTCAGCTTCAATGTTTTTAATAATTTCACTTGCGTTCATTTTGTGCCTCCTAATTCTTTTGACGTTCTTAATGTGCTCAATGCTACAACAGAGGACCATCACTTTTTTCACAACATTAGTAATCTACCACAAATCATATTGAATTGCAAGTATTATTTTTATTTTTATTTCGTTTTTGGAATTATAATTGCGTAAATATTGCACATAATATCAAAATATGTCTTTCTACTATGAATAAATTTATACAATATTCTACATTTACTCATTAATAATTATATCTTTCACAAACTCAAATGTATCTCTATATATTTATTACCACATCCATACAATTGGTGTTTTTGATAAATAAAGTCCTAAATCTGCTTGCATCTTAATAGAACTCTCATTTCCTTCTATTACTTGCCCATAAGGAATCCAACCAAGCTGTAATACAAGATTTATCATATATGTTTCTAGGGCTTTTCCTATCTTTCTTCTACGATATTGTTCTAACACTTCTAAAATACCAATACTTCCATCGTCATGTATTCCTATAAAACCTACCGGTTTTCCTTGTAAAAATGCACCATACATATTTCCCGATACAATACATGCTCTTAAATACGCTACATCACTCATATAATGATAATTCTCTAATACAAATGCAAGATGTTCTAATGTTAATTGTTGAATCTTAACTCCTTCTTTTGTTTCTTTTCCATCCGTACGATATAATCCTGCAATAGAAAGGCTATTTTTTTGTGTATAAACAGCTTGATAACATTTTAAAGATTCGATATAACCAAATTCTAATTGCAAAGCCTCAATGAAACATGGCTGATGTAATATGATACATGGACGTTCTGATTTTTTAATAGGTAAATATTTTTTTAAAAATAAAATACTCTCTAATACAAATGAATTTTCCAATATATACTCTTTGTTTTCTGTATTTTGTATACATTTTAAGTTTTTTTCTAAATCCAAATCTGTATATTGATAAATTCCTGTTATTTTATCTTGTAATAAAATTTTCCCTTTTTCTTTTGCAATATATACAGCTCTACCACGATTGATAAGTTCTATCATATCAATATGCAATAATTTTTGTTTCATAAGAACTGTTTTACATTCTTGTAAAATACTATATTTTTTATATAAATCCGGTCTGCGTTCTTTTGTTCTTATTATGGATTGCTCCAAACGCCATGCATCAATTTTTTTCTGATTTCCACTTAATAATACATCCGGTACAGATTTTTCATGCCAAACTTCCGGTCTGGAATACTGTGGATATTCTAAAAGTTCTCCATGAAAAGATTCCGTTTCAGCTGAAATTTCATTGTGAAGAACCCCCGGAACAAGTCTTGCAATTGCATCTACCATAACCATTGCTGCTAGTTCTCCACCTGTTAGCACATAATCACCGATAGAAACATAATCTGTTACAATTTCTTCTAATACACGCTCATCAATTCCTTCGTAATGACCACAAAGAAAAATCAAATCATCATTTTATGCCAAATTTTCTGCCATTTTTTGCGTAAACGGATATCCTTGTGGCGTTACATAAATAACTCTCTTTTTATGCTCTCTTGGAATGTCTTTTGCTACACTTTGATATGCATCAAAAACGGGCTGTGCCTGCATTAACATTCCTGCTCCTCCCCCATATGGATAATCATCTGTTTTTTTATGCTTATTTGTAGAAAAATCGCGAATATTGACACTCTCAATGGATATATGCCCTTGTTCCATAGCCCTTCCTATAATGGAAGTATTTAATCCATTGTTTACCATTTCAGGAAATAACGTTAAAATATGAAAATTCATATATACTCCAAATCTAATAACTATTTTATTTTTTCACAAAAATCATTTTGTTGCAAATTTAATAAAATAATATATAAACCTTTCATAAATTAAATTCTTATATTTATTAAATTTACATTAGGATATTATTTTTAATCACGAAATCCGGCAAATAAATGCACTAAAACAATACCTTCTTCTAAATTAATATCTTTGATGCAATCTGGAATTTTCGGTACTAATAAATCATCTTCGCCCTCTTTCGAAAAAACATAAACGTCATTTGCACCTGTAAAAATCACATCAGAAAGTGTTCCTAAATCTTCGCCTTCTTCTGTAATTCCTTTTAAACCAATTAAATCTGCTACAAAATATTCGCCTTCTTCTAATTTAACAGCATGTTCTCTTGTCACTAAAAGATCTGCTTTTTTATATTTTTCTACATCATTGATATTATCAATTCCTTTAAATTTTAATATCACTAAATTCTTAAAAAATTTAACAGAAGCGATTTCTAAATTGATTTGTTGTTTTCCGTCATCTAAAATTACTTGCTTTAATTCCTTAAATCGTTGTGGGTCATCTGTCGTAGGATATACTTTTACTTCTCCACGAATTCCGTGTGTAGTAGTAATAACCCCCACTCTTAATAATTGTTCCATGAATTTATATCTCCTATCTTCTCATTTTTGCTATAAAAAAACCGCCTCACTTTTATGAGACGGCTTTCATTACTGCATAATTTCTACGACAACTTTTTTGTCTTCTTTTGAGGCTGCTGCTTTCACAACTGCACGAATTGCTTTTGCAATACGACCTTGTTTACCGATTACTTTGCCCATGTCAGACTGTGCAACACGTAATTCCAAAACAATGGCTCTGTCATGTTCGGTCTTTGTAACTACGACTTCATCCGGGCAATCCATTAATGATTTTGCAATTACTTCCACTAACTCTTTCATAGTGTCTACCTCTCAAATCTTATTTTACGATACCTGTTGCTTTGAAAATTCTGCTAACTGTGTCTGTTGGCTGAGCACCATTTGCTAACCATTTTTTAGCTAATTCTTCATTTACATTGTACTGTTTTGGATTTTTCATTGGGTCATATGTTCCGATTTCTTCAATAAATCTTCCATCTATTGGGGATTTAGAATCTGCTACGATAATTCTATAAAAAGGTGCTTTTTTCTGTCCCATTCTTCTTAATCTAATTTTAACTGCCATGTTAATATCCTCCTGATTATTATATAAACTTTATTATTTTTAAACTGCCAAATTTTGACAATTTTTCACATTACTATTATAAAACACTATTTGTTTTATACTATTTTTTAATTATTCAATAAAAAATATTTCAATTATTTACAAAATTTTTTATTTTTTGCTTTTTAGCTTGATTTAAACCAAAATAAATATCTGTTTGTTAAATATGTTTAAAACAATCCTTTAAAAAGACCTTTTTTGCCATGTTTTCCACCTAACATATTTGGCATTTTTTTCATCATCTTTTTCATCTGTTCAAATTGTTTTACCAAACGATTGACTTCTGCAATATCTACACCTGCTCCATTTGCAATTCTGCGTTTTCTGCTTGGATTCATAAGAGCAGGATTTTTGCGTTCTTCCGGTGTCATGGAATGAATAATTGCTTCGGTGCGTGCCATTTGCTTTTCAGCAGCATCTGTATCAATGTCCGGCATTTTATTGCCCATTCCATTAAATCCAGGCATCATTCCAAGCATACTTGAAAGTCCACCCATTTTTTTCATTTGACCCACAGATTCTAAATACATATCAAAGTCAAATTCATTTTTACGCATTTTTTGCTCGATTTCTTTTGCAGTTTCTTCGTCAATGCTTTCTTGTGCTTTTTCTATCATTGTCAGAACGTCACCCATTCCAAGAATACGGGAGGCCATTCTGTCCGGATAAAA
>JAFWXB010000333.1 GCA_017523185.1 Lachnospiraceae bacterium
CCTTGTGATAAAACATACAATAAAGCTCAAGCCCCAACTTACAAGCACTACATATCGTGACAAGATAGCTGTTTCTTTCATAATAAATTCATATGATACAAAGATAAGTTCTACTACTGTTATATGTTGAATAACTGCTAAAAACTCATTTCTTGCACTTCTTTGCACAATATTTTTATAACTATTTCCAAAAAAGACAACTACAATATCAATTGCTAACAAAATCAAACCTAACTGAATATACCAACCTACGGTACTAGCTAAAAGTTCTCTATGTCTTAAATAATATGCTATAAAAAAAGCTATTTCTATACAATTAAGATCAGCTAATTCAAAATCCCAATGTTTTAACCAGCCTGTATTTATCTTTCGATACATCTCGGATATCCTCCTAAACCATCTTCTGTATTTATTAGTATTGTACGAAAACTTATGCCCTATATAGAGCATAAGTTTTTTAATAAATACAGAAACTATTCACTTCCTACATTTCACTACTAATACTTGCAAGTCTATTCATCGCAGAAAATACACCACGAATCGATGCTTTTGTAATATTGCTGCTTACACCTACACCAAATGTTATATTTCCTGTGCGATTATCACGCATCTGAATATATGCTGCCGCTTTTGCATGAGAACCTTCACCTAATGCATGTTCATCATAATCAAGAATTGTAACATCTAAAACACCTACACTTTGATGAATTGCAAGTCGTACTGCATCAATTGGACCATTTCCTCTTGCTTCTGATGTAATTTCTTTTCCTTTATACTTAAATATTAATGTTACTTTTGTTTCATCTTCTGCATGGTCATCTTCAACCCTTGCTTTCATAAATTCATATGGTTCTTTTGTCATCAAATATTCCTGACGGAATTCATTCATAATACGTTCCGGTGCAACTTCTCCACCTTCTATTTCTGAAATATGCTGAATAACATCTGCAAATTCACAATGCATTGCTTTTGGAAGTTTATAACCATAGACGGTATTCATAACAAATGCTACGCCACCTTTACCTGATTGACTGTTAATACGAACAACAGGCTCATATTTTCTGCCTACATCAGATGGGTCAATTGGAAGATATGGCACTTCCCAAATATCAGAACCACGTTCTTTCAATGCCATTTCTCCTTTATTAATCGCGTCTTGATGAGAACCGGAGAATGCTGTAAATACCAATTTCCCTGCGTATGGATGACGCATACCTACTTGCATTTTACAACATCTTTCATATACATCAATAATTTCATTGATATTTTCTATATTTAATTCCGGATTAATACCTTGTGAAAACATATTATAAGCAATATTTAAAATATCTACATTACCTGTACGCTCTCCATTTCCAAATAAAGTTCCTTCTACCCTATCTGCACCGGCTAACATAGCAAGTTCTGTTGCTGCAACACCTGTACCTCTGTCATTATGTGGATGAATACTTAAAATTACATTTTCTCTATCCTCAAAATGAGTATTCATCCATTCAATCTGGTCTGCATATACGTTTGGTGTATTCATTTCTACAGTTGCCGGAAGGTTGAAAATAATCGGATTGTCATTTGCATGATTCCATTCTTTTTGTACAGCAGTACAAATTTCTAACGCAAAATCAAGTTCTGTTCCTGTAAAACTTTCAGGAGAATATTCAAGTTGTACATTTCCTGCAAAATTTTTCATGCGTTCTTTTACCATGCGTGTACCTTCAATCGCAATTTTAATGATTTCCGGTCTGTCCATATGAAATACAACATCTCTTTGTAAGGTAGATGTAGAATTGTAGATATGTACTACAACATTTTTAATTCCTTCAATTGCTTCAAATGTTCTATCAATCAAATTTTCACGACATTGTGTTAATACTTGTACTTTAACATCATCCGGAATCATATTTTCATTGACAAGTTTACGTAAAAAATCAAATTCAATCTGTGATGCTGCCGGAAATCCAATTTCAATTTCCTTAAATCCTAATTTTAAAAGGAGATTGAACATTTCTACTTTTTCTTCTACTGTCATTGGTTCAATTAGTGCCTGATTGCCATCACGCAAATCTACTGAACACCAAATTGGTGCTTTTTCTATTTCTTTATTTGGCCATTGACGTTGTGGATAATCCAAAACCGGTACTCGTTTGTATCTTTTAAAGTTCAACATTCTTCTAATCTCCTTCTTATCGCTTTATTCCCCAAGTCCACTTTCTATAAAAGCAATCAGATGCGACATCGCTTCTGTTTCATCTTCTCCTTCGCAGATAAATGTAAGCTCATTTCCTGATTTAATACCTGCACCTAACACACTTAATACACTTTTGGCATTTGTTATATTTCCACGATGTTCAAAAGTAATGTTAGATTTAAACTTCATTGCTTCTCTACATAATTTCCCTGCCGGACGCAAATGCAATCCGGTAGGATTTTTAATTTTAATATTTTGTTTTAACAACGCAAATCCCCCTAAAATATATGTCCATTCCAAAATCTGCTATAAATTCTTGTATGGCATAAAGCATACTTTTCTGCGTTTGTAACTTTATGTTATTAATAATTATAACATAACTTTCATAATTAAATCTGCTAATTTTCTAGCTTCTTCTTCAATTAAAGTTTGGTCTTTTCCTTCTATCATAAC
>JAFWXB010000334.1 GCA_017523185.1 Lachnospiraceae bacterium
TTTACTTGTTCTAAACTAGAATCATAATAATATACATGATTGGATAAAAATTCTTCATCTGACAATACAGTTTCATTTACATCTTTTATCATATGATTTAATTCTTCTGTTTCTATTCCTGCATATACCGGAACAAACAATACTTCATGCACTGAAGATGGAATGATATAAAAATCTCCCTTT
Organism: Lachnospiraceae bacterium; assembly: GCA_017523185.1. The sequence continues at coordinate 184 of JAFWXB010000334.1, forward strand.
ACTTGTACTGCAAATTGCTTTAACACTTCTGCATCTAACATTATATTTGCTCCATATAACTTTACCTGATTTGTAGCCACATATAATGGCATATTGGTTTCGGTATCCATTTCCAATTCTTCTAATACTGCTGTATCTTCTGCAAAAAATTCTTTCATTAAACTTTCCATAGAACTTACTTTAGACGGAAAATATTTCTTCGTATTTACACTTGCAAGTTCATAAAGTGTTTCTGTTGTTACATTCCAAAGTTCTTTTTGAAATTTATGACTAATGGTAATACTTCCATATTCTTCATCTTCTTTAAATACAAGAATATAAAATACAATGGCAAGGTCATGGAATGGAACATATGGAATTTCTTTTAATAACTCTTTGTTTTTCTCTGCATGAATCACTTTATAACAAATACGTTGTTTTACTTTTTCAAACTGATACAAACAAGTCATATCCAAATCTTGTGTTACTCTGTGTGCCTGATATACGGAAAGAATACTGTTACAAATATCTGCTATACGTTTTCCTTTTTTATAGTCTTCAAAATAACGATTTAGATAAATGGTTGGTGCAATATTTGTCTGATTATCTAACACAATAAGCCCTATCCTCTGTACCCCATTATTTTTTGTAACTGTTTGTAACTTTACCTGATATTGTTCCCCTAAATACATCTCTACTGTACGTTGTACCAGTTCTGCAAAGGTTTTTATGCTGTCTGCTACTTTGTTTGTTGGAAGCAACAGACTTCCATCATTCGTAATATAGGTTTCTTTTTGTTTTGTTTGATTCACAAATGCTTTCATAAGGAATCTCCTTTCTGTGTAATAAATTTTTAAAAACCATATAAAATTGCTATTTGTATATTTGTATAATATAAAAAAACAGCAAAAAAATAGTGGTGGAGCCTTATAAGCTCCACCACTTGTTATTGGTTTCATTGTTATAATATGTAATTGAAATAATTGAGTTTAACAAATTTATAAAAAGAATCTTTCATTATTTTCTATACTTCTTAAAAGAAAATCCAGTTAGAATTAACGCACACAATCCGGTTATACTCCATGTAAAAATCCAATTGCTATCTCCTGTTTGTGGAGTTGTTGGTTTTTCGTCTTTTGATTCTTCTTGATTTGGTGCATCATCTGGCTTTTCATCTTTTGATTCTTCATCATTTGGTTTTTGAGAACTTTCTTCTTTTTCTGTAAGCATTTCTTCTGTTAAGACATAATCAGAACAATGTTCCATTTGAATCGTTACATATCCATTTTCATCTACTGTATAACTACCTATTTCTTCTAAGATATTTTCAGATTCGTTATAATAGTAATAATAAATAATATCTCCTACTTTAAAGTTATCTGCTACATATAATTTTACAGATGCCTCTCCCGGAAGTATGCCTTCATGTTCATAACGAATTGTTTCTACGTTCCCATTTACAGCATAATTTTCTAATACATCTATTACATTTGTATTTTCATTTCCAAATATAATATTTGTATTCCAATCGTTAGAAGTATTATCAATGTTTGGTATATTCCAACTATAAACAAGATTTTCTTCCATATCTATTTTATTTACAACTACTTCATGATTTCCATTTTTTAATTCTTATAAAACATCACTTTCTAAAGTAATGCTATCAGATACTTGAAGTGTAAGTTTTCCATTTTCTGATATATTTTTAATTTCTTCTAGCAATTCTTCAGAAGTTGGAAGATTACTATTTGTATAATCTAATACTACCTCTTGGTTTTTAAATTCTTTCACAATGTTTACTGTAAAGATTGCTTCTGGACTATACATTGCTTCTTCTGTAAGATATGCTACTGGACTTTGCATTATTGGTAACATATCATATACTACTCTAAAAATAACTGTTCCTTCTTTTAAAAATTTTATAGTTTCTGTTGAACTTAAGATATTTGTATAATCTCCATTACCACGTTCTATATATTCTTCCCCTGAAACAATTTCAATACGAGGTTGATAGCCTATTGGATAGCTTTTTTCACTCACTTTATCTACTTTTATATTCTCTAAATCTGTATTCTCAAGTAAAGTTGTTACTTCTAATTCTGTTCCTACAAGGATTTCTTCTGATAAATTTGTATGAATAACAGGTTCTTCTATTGTTACAATATAAGGATTTTCTTCATCTTTTGCTGAAGCAATAAGAAATTCTCCTGGTTTTGTTGCACAGCCATTAAAAAATCCATTTAATGTTCTTATATCTTCACGTACTTCAAAACCACCTTCTCTATGTGTCCCAACATAAAAATATTTATCAAACATATCCCATGTCAAAGTTGATACTCCATAATTATTTTTTATACCATCTTCTGTAAATTGACCAAATAAACAATTATGATAAATATACAAACGAGAGTCTATTTGAAAACCTATTTTAATTTTTTCAGGAACAAGTTGTTCTACATAAGATTCTTTTGCAGGAAGTATAGTAAATTCATATGTACCTAAAATTTTACCACTTACTTTTTCTGAAACTTGAATCGTTGTTTTTCCTTCTTTTAAAAAGATGATATATCCATTTTCATATCGTCTATCATTTAATGCTTCACTATGTAATTCTACACTTTCTTTACCCTCTAATACTTCATAAACATATGCATTTGTCTTCAATTCTAATATATCACCAACCCACATAGACGAAAAATATTCTTCTCCTACATTCCATTCAAATCCTGGATTTCCCCAACTTTGAATTTCACAATTAACTAATACATTTAATATACTAGTATCACGAATACAATTATTTGATACTGATAAAAAGTTTAAATTTGTTAAATTGGTTAATGGTGTTATATCAACTATATTATTATCTGCTAAACTTAACCATGTTAAATTTTTTAAGTTTTCTAACGAACTTATATCACTTATATTATTATTTGTTAAAAATAATTCTGTTAAATTTCCAAAATTTGATAACAAACTTATATCATTTATATTATTATTTGATAAATCTAATAATGATAATTCTGTTAAATTTACTAATGGGCTTAGATTGCTTATATTATTATTTGATAAATATAAATCTTCTAATTTCACTAAATTTGCTAATGAACTTATTTCATTTATACTATTATTTGATAAACCTAAAAATGTTAAATTTGTTAAATTCGTTAGAGGTGTTATATCAACAATTTCATTATAAGGAGCATAAAAATGTTACATGATGGACTTTACGAGCAAATAATAAATAGAGGGTTGGATGCAGAGCTTGGTGTTACAGACAAGCTCACTTCAACTGCGCCTATTGACAGTGCAGAAGCATCTAAAGTTCTTGCAAAATACATTGCTGAGGTTGTTGAAA
>JAFWXB010000335.1 GCA_017523185.1 Lachnospiraceae bacterium
AATTTTCAGTAAATGACCCAAATTCTAAAGAACGAAGCAGTCGTTTGTGGAGTTTTGAAGAATTAAAAGGACAGATAAAAAATCTTTGGTCGTATAAGTGTAGATAAATTGAGATATTAAATGTTATAATTATGTGGCGACCCCCCTATATGCTTGCGTGTGAGAGTAGTTAGGTGCTTAGAATGGTTTATTGAGAATCAGATAGAATTTTTTGAGAGATAATTCGAAAAATAGATGATAATATTGCAAAAATCAAAAAAGTTTTATAAAATAATATAAGTTTTATAAATGATAAAATTAAAAATATAGTTTTTCAAGTAAAATGCTGGTATTTTTATATTTTAATAAATTTATGCAATATATTATTTTTGGGATTTAAAACGAAGGAACTTTTTGGTATATGAATTACACGGAAAAACAAATAAAATTTTTAAAAAGTCTTGATTTTATGCGATTAGGGCAAGCAATTAACCATGCACAATGGCAAAGTGCTGCTATGATTATAAGGCGTATGGATTTGCAAGCGAAAGATGCAGGTTTTACAGATTTTGAGCGATTATTTACAGGAATTCGTCAATGTATCAATCGAAAAAATGCTTATGAAGCAAAACAACTATTGGCATTGGTAGTAAATAAAAGAGCAAAATATTTAAATAATATTTAAATATTTTAGTGTAACAATAGACAAAAGAACGGTTTTATAAAGTATAGGGGCATATCATTTGATATACCCCTATTTATAGTATTTTTAATCTGAAATATACTTTTTTACAACAAAATAAGATTTTTATTTGTTATTTTCAGCTTCTTGTAATTTCATTGCACGAACTTTAAGTGGAAGTCCAAATAAAGTAATAAAGCCTTCTGCATCGTGGTGGTCGTATAAATCACCTGTTGTAAAACTTGCAAGAGATTCGCTGTAAAGAGAATATGGAGAAGTTGTACCTGCTTTAATAATATTTCCTTTGTAAAGTTTGAATTTTACTTCTCCTGTTACATATTCTTGTGTAGAAGTTACAAATGCCTGAACTGCTTCACGAAGTGGTGTAAACCATTTGCCTTCATAAACAATTTGAGCCATTTTATTACCCATATCTTTTTTTACATCCATAGTAGCTCTGTCAAGTACAAGTTCTTCTAACTGTTTTTGAGCTTCCATAAGGATAGTTCCACCCGGTGTTTCATATACACCACGAGATTTCATACCAACAACACGATTTTCTACGATATCTACAATACCAATACCATGTTTTCCACCAAGTCTGTTTAATTCGCGAATAATATCAGAAACTTTCATTTCTTTACCGTTTACTGTTTTTGGAACACCTTTTTCAAATGTCATAGTTACATATTCGCCTTCGTCCGGAGCTTTTTCAGGAGAAACACTAAGTACAAGTAAATGGTCATAATTTGGTTCAATTGCAGGGTCTTCAAGTTCTAAGCCTTCATGGCTGATATGCCAAAGGTTTCTGTCACGGCTGTAGCTGGAATCAGCAGAGAATGGAAGGTCAATGCCATGTGCTTTGCAGTATTCGATTTCTTCTTCACGAGATTGCATGGTCCAGTTATCCTGACGCCAAGCAGCAATAATTTTAAGGTCCGGAGCAAGTGCTTTAATACCAAGTTCAAAACGGATTTGGTCATTTCCTTTACCTGTAGCACCATGACAAATAGCAGTAGCACCTTCTTTTCTGGCAACTTCTACTAATCTTTTTGCAATACCAGGACGAGCCATAGAAGTACCAAGTAAGTATTTATTTTCATAAACAGCACCGGCTTGTACACATGGAATAATGTATTCGTCACAAAATTCATCCGTAATATCTTCAATATAAAGTTTAGAAGCACCGGATAATTTTGCACGTTCTTCAAGTCCATCTAATTCTTCGCCCTGTCCACAGTCGATACAGCAGCAGATAACTTCATAATCGTAATTTTCTTTTAACCATGGAATAATCGCAGTAGTATCTAATCCACCGGAATATGCCAAAACAACTTTTTCTTTCATATTATGTAATTCCTTTCATTTTACAATATTGATAACATAAGTATCATGTCAAAATTTAAAAATAATCAGTAACTCATAAAATGGATATCCATAAGTATCCGACGAGTACAATACACTTACTATACACCTCTAGTTTCCATTGTGCAAGTAAAAAATATACAAAATTTGAATAAATATTCATAAATTTATGAATAAAACGATAAAAAATGAATAAATATACAAAAAATTTAAAAAAGACTTTACGAATGGAAGAATGTGTAATATATTAGAGTGTAAATAGCTTAAAATAATTCCAATTACGAACAAATATTTGATTCTGAAAAAGTAAAAAATTGGATTAAAAAAGTTGTTTTATGTTTTAATAGAATAAAATAGATAATTTACAAAAATAAGAATGAGGTAAGTTATGATAAAAGTAGGAATTATTGGTTCAACCGGTTATGCCGGTGCAGAATTGGTACGAATTTTATGGAATCATAAAGAAACAGAGATTGTATGGTATGGTTCTCGCAGTTATGTAGATGAAGCATATGCTTCTATTTATCGTAATATGTTTCAGCTTGTAGATGCAAAATGTATGGACGACAATATGCAGGAATTGGCATCACAAGTAGATGTTATTTTTACAGCAACACCACAAGGATTTTTAGCAGGTGTTTTAACAGAAGAAATTTTACAAAAAGTAAAGATTGTAGATTTAAGTGCAGATTTCCGTATTAAGGATGTAGCTGTTTATGAAAAATGGTATGGAATTGAACATAAAAGTCCACAGTTTATTGAAGAAGCTGTGTATGGACTTTGTGAAGTAAATCGCGAGCAGATAAAAGGAAAACGCCTTGTGGCAAATCCTGGTTGTTATACAACTTGTTCTATTTTAACAGCATATCCATTAGTAAAAGAAGGTTTGATTGATGCAAGTACATTAATTGTAGATGCCAAATCAGGAACTTCAGGTGCAGGACGTGGAGCAAAACTTCAAAACTTATTCTGCGAAGTCAACGAAAATATGAAAGCATATGGTGTGGCATCACACAGACATACACCGGAAATTGAAGAACAGTTGGGAT